>NZ_LIPN01000079.1 GCF_001418325.1 Streptomyces atriruber
ACTGAGGGCAGGGCGGGGCCGGGGGTCGGCTCCTTCCGCGGGGCCGAGACGCAGCCCACACGCGGCCGACCTTGCCGCCGTTCCCGCATTCGGGATACTTTCCCGAATATGGAACACGACGGAGATGGAGTCGACGCGCGCCTCGCCGCGCGACTGTCCGAGCTGCGCGCCGAACGCGGCTGGTCCCTCGGCGAGTTGGCCGAACTGAGCGGGATCAGCCGCTCCACCCTGTCCCGCGCCGAGCGTGCGGAGATCAGCCCCACCGCGGCCCTCCTGAACCGGCTCTGTGCCGTCTACGAACGGACCATGTCGCAGCTCCTGAGCGAGGTGGAGGCGGAGCCCGCCCAGCTGGTGCGCGCCGTCGACCAGGCGGTCTGGGCCGACGACGAGGCGGGCTTCATGCGCTGGGCCGTCTCGCCGCCCCGCACCGGGATGCGTGGCGAACTGGTCGAGGGCCGACTGCAGCCGGGCGCCGACATCGCCTACGACCGGCCGCCCGTGCCCGGCCTGGAACAGCACATCTGGGTGCTCGAAGGAGCCCTGGAGGTCACGGTGCAGGGCGAGCCGCACACCCTGCGGACCGGAGACTGCCTGCGCTTCCGGCTGTGGGGCGCGTCGCGGTTCCGCTGCGCGGGCGAGGAGGCGGTGCGGTACGCGCTCGTGGTGGTGAGGCCTTGACCGGCGGCCCGACCGCCGGTGGACCGGTCACCGGCGGCCTCAGGACCGGCGGCCCGCGCCTGGAACGCCTGGACGCGACCGGGCTCCGCGACGCCTCCGGCCAACTGGCCGAGCTGCTGGTCGACACGGTGCGGGGCGGCAGCTCGCTCGGCTTCCTCGCGGACCTGGACCGGGCCGCGGCGCACACCTGGTGGCACGGACTCGCCCCGGCCGTCGAGGCGGGCAGCCTCGCCGTCTGGGCGGCCCGCGACGGGCACCGGGACGACCGACGGGTCACGGGCACCGTCAGCGTCGCCTTCACCGACAAGCCCAACGGCCGCCACCGCGCCGAGATCGCCAAGCTGATGGTGCACAGCACGGCCCGCGGACAGGGCCTCGCCCGCGCCCTCCTGGCCGCCGCGGAAGACACGGCGGCGGAGGCGGGCGTGACCCTCCTCGTCCTCGACACCGAGACCGGCAGTCCCGCCGAGACCGTCTACCGCAGGGCGGGCTGGACCGAGGCCGGGACCATCCCCGACTACGCGGCGGACCCCTCGGGAGCCCTCCACCCGACGACCCTCTTCTACAAGCGGCTCGGCGCCGGGTGACCGACGCCGAGCCGGGGCGGGCGGCACGTCAGTACCGCAGCGCCGCCAGGTACGCGTAGCTGTTCCGCGCGGTCGCGAACGGGTCCGCGGGGGAGTCGTGCTCGACCAGCCACTGCCGGACGCCGCCCACGCGCGCGTGGGCGAACATCGCGGCGAAGCCGAGCGTCCCCGAGCCGACGTCGGCGAAGCCGCCGTCGGGAGCCATGTCCTTCACGTGCAGCGCGGGGAACCGGTGCGGATGGCGCCGGAAGTACGTCGCCGGATCGGCGCCGCCCTTCACCGCCCAGTACACGTCCAGCTCGAAGCCGACCAGTTCGGGATCGGTCTCGGCGAGGAGGACGTCGTACAGGTTCGAGCCGTCGACCACCACGTGGTCCGTGCCGTGGTTGTGGAACAGCACGGGCCCGAGCCCCGCCTCGCGCGAGGCGCGCCCGATCCGGTTGAACTGCCGCGCCGCCTCCCGGAACCCGTCCGGCGTATGCAGCGCGCCGGGCAGGCTCGGCACCACGGGCCACTCGGCGCCCAAGGCGTGCAGGTCGTCGAGCGCCTGGGGGAGTCCGGCGCCCGTGAGCGTCGGATAGGCGACGTGCTCAAGGACCGCACGCAGGCCGACGGCGTCGAGCATCCGCCGGATCCCGGCGGCGTCGTACCCGTGGCGGCCGCTCACCCCCACGGTCGCGTAGCCGATGTCGGCGAGCTGCTCCAGGGTGCCCGCGAAGTCCCGGGCCAGGGCGTCGCGCATCGTGTACAGGTGCATGCCGATGCCGCCGCGCGGGACGCGCCGCTTGTGCGCCCGCTCCGCCGCCCGCGCGGGCAGCGCCCCGCCCACGGCCGCCGCGAGCCCCAGGGACGTACCGGCGCACGTACGGAGAAAGGCACGCCTGGCGCCGTTCACGGAAGACGCGCTCGGAGATCCGGTCATGGTCGTCCTCACTTCGCCGTGATCCGGACAGCGCCGGTCGTCGTGTCGCCCTTGTCGTCGGTGACGGTCAGATGCGCCGTGTACGTCCCCGCGCGCGCGTACGCGTGCTCGGCGCTGCCGCTCTCCGTGCCGCCGGGCCTGGAGTTGTCGCCGAAGTCCCAGTGGTACGAGGCCGCGGTGCGGCCCGCCGGGAGCTGCACCGTGCTCGTCAGCTTGACGGCGAGGGGCGCCGGGCCGGTGTCCGGTGCCGCCTTGACCGTCACCTTCGCGCCGGTCTTCTTCTCGGCCCCGGGGCCGTTGAAGTGCAGCCAGTCGACGGTGAGGAGGTCCGGCTCGTCGGACGACCACGCGGGGTTGGTGAAGACGGCGTAGAGCTTCGTCGTGCCGTCGTGGGCGGCGAGGTCGGTGGTCGGCGAGACGAAGTTGCTCCAGCCGCCCGTGTTCGGCACGCTCACCTTGCCGAGCAGCTTGCCCGTGGGGGATCCGGCGCGGAACTCGACGTCACCGCCGAGACCGCCCGAGGCCGCGCCCACCGTCACGGAGTCGACGCCCTTGAGGTGCACCGGGTCGAAGGAGACCCAGTCCCCGTCCTCGATCTCGATGAGCCGCTTGCCGCCGGAAGCGTCCGCGCGGTCGCCGGTGTCCGCCCCGCCGTGCGCGCCGCCCGTGGCGGTCCGGTGCTCGGCCTCGCGGTAGGAGGTCCGCAGCGTCAGCGAGGCGGAGCCGGTCAGCGCGGGCACGTCGCCCGCTCCCTTGTCCTCGTACTGCGCCGTGATGCCGTAGTAAAGGTTCTGCCCCGGGCCGTGGCTGTCACCGGCATCCGTCACGATCTCGCCCGCGCAGCCCTTGTAGTTGTCCAGTGGGTGCAGATGGGTGTCGTGCCCCAGCTGGGACTGTACGACGACCCGGTCGCAGTCGATCCGGCCGTCCTCCCGGTCCGTCACCTTGACCTTGAACGGGATGGTGTCCCCGAAGCTGAACGTCCCGCCGTTCGGCGGCTGCTGGACCGTCACCTGTGGCCGCGTGTTGCCGACCGTGATGTCCCGCACCGCGAGAGCGCTCAGTTCGTTGGGCCCGGTCACCTTCAGACGGGCGGTGAACTGCCCCTTCGCGGTGTACTTGTGCGTAGGGTTCGCCTCGGTGGAGTCGGTCGTGCCGTTGCCGTCGAAGTCCCAGGCGTAGGTGACGGGCGTGCCGTCCGGCAGCCCCGAACCCTCGCCGGAGAACTTCACGGTGAGGGGCGTGGGCCCGTTGTCCGGCGTCGCGGTGACCCGGGCGTCCGGGAGGCGGCCGTCCGCCACGTAGTCGATGCGGTAGATGCCCGAGCCCTCGTTGCTGCCGCCGCGGCCCGTGCCGCTGCCGAGCCCGAAGTCGATCACGTACAGCGCCCCGTCAGGACCGAAGTCGGCATCGAAGGGCTGATTCCACTTCATGTTGGAGAAGACGGAGTTGATGGACTGCAGATCGCCCTTCTTGGCCGGCGGGAAACGCGGGTCGGAGAACGACTGGTCCTTCTCCTGGATCGAGAAGGTCTTGAACCACTGCCGGGTCAGCTCGTACGCGAGCCACTTCCCCTCGAAGTACTCGGGGAACTTCGTCTTGTACGTGTTCGCCGCGTCGTAGTCGTACACGGGACCGCTCATCGGGCCGCCGCCACCCGTGCCGAGCTCGGGGAACTCCTTGGACTCGGAGTAGGCGTACCAGACGTTCGCGGGCTGGGCGGGCGGCAGTTCGCGCAGGCCGGTGTTGTTCGGCGAGTCATTGACGATCTTCGCGCAGTCGAACTCGTCCTTCGAGGTCTTCGTCGCGAAGTCGTAGTCGTTGAACGGCGTGTTGTCGCCGATGCAGTACGGCCAGCCGTAGTTGCCCGCCTTGGTGATCCGGTCGAACTCGACCGTCCCCTCGGGGCCGCGGTCCGCCACCGCCTTCTTCGCGTCGGGGCCGTAGTCGGCCATCAGCAGCGCGCCGCTGATCGGATCCGTGGTGATGCGGAAGGGGTTGCGCAGCCCCATCGCGTACACCTCGGAGCGCGTCTTGTCCGTACCGGGCGGGAAGAGGTTCCCCTCCGGCACGGCGTACGTCCCGTCGTCCTTCGGCGTGATCCGCAGGATCTTGCCGCGCAGATCGTTGGTGTTCCCCGCGGTGCCCTGCGCGTCCCAGGCACGGCGCCCTTCGCGCTCGTCGATCGGCGCGAAACCGTCCGACGCGAACGGATCGGTGTTGTCGCCCGTCGCGACGTACAGATCACCCTTCTTGTCGAAGGCGATCGACCCCGCCATGTGCGAATTGGCCCGGCCCTCGCCGCGCCATGTCGGAATCGTCAGCAGCCGCTTCTCGGACGACGCCGCGACCTTCCCGCCGGATTCGGTGAAGCGGGACAGATTGATCCGCTTCTCCGTCTTGTCGGAGTGCAGCAGATACAGCCAGTGGTTGTCCTGGAACTCCGGATCCAGTGCGAGACCGAGCAGCCCGTCCGACTGGCTCGTCATCTCCGGCGTGTACGCGAGGTCGAGCGCCGTGGAGACCTTGAGCGTCTCCTGGTCGATGGTCTTCAGTTTTCCCGTGCGCTGGACGAAGAAGACCCGGCGGTCGGGCGCGACGGCCAGCTCGAACGGGTCGGCGAGGTCCGCGGTGGCCAGCGGGGTGCGCTGGAAGGCGCCCGTCTTGGTGGCCGTGCAGTCACCCGGCTTGTCACCGGCGGCCCACTGGATGCCGCCGAGGACGTGCTGGAGGAACCCCTCCTCCTCGAAGGCCGACTCGGCGTGCCCGCCCGCCGTGTACCAGGAGCGGCCGCCGTCGTAGTTCTGGCACCAGGACCACGGGTGGTCGGCGCCCTCGTCGAGCCCCGTGACGCCGTCGCGCACCTTGATCTGCGCGAGGGTGTGCACCTTCCCCGTGGGATTGGTGCGCCAGTTGTACCACTCCTCCTCGCGCTCCCAGAGCTCCGGAAGCCCCTTCGTGGACGGGTGCGCGCGGTCGAGCACCTTGACCCGTCCCTTCTGGACGGCGGGGTGCTTGTCGA
Organism: Streptomyces atriruber; assembly: GCF_001418325.1. Classification (GTDB taxonomy): domain Bacteria; phylum Actinomycetota; class Actinomycetes; order Streptomycetales; family Streptomycetaceae; genus Streptomyces; species Streptomyces atriruber. The sequence goes on from NZ_LIPN01000079.1 coordinate 5,210, forward strand.
AGATCGCCCCGACCAGGCCCTCGTACCAGTCCCAGTCGCGCTCGCTCGCCGACGCCGCGTGCAGCCCGACCCAGCCGCCGCCCGCCCGGACGTACTTCTGGAACGCGGCGCGCTGCCCGGCGTCGAGGAGATCGCCCTTCTCGGGCGTGGAGTTGGTGTTGTTGAAGACGATGGCCTGGAAGCGGGCCAGGTTGGCGTCGGTGAACGCCCCGGCGTCGTCCGTGGCCTCGACCTCGAAGCCGTTCTCGCCGCCGAGCTTCTTGATCGCCTCGATGCCCGCCGGGATGGAGTCGTGGGGGTAGTTCGTGACCTTGGAGAAGACCAGGACTCGGAAGGCGGGGGCGGCCTCGGCGCGGGGCGGGGCCGCGATCCCGAGGCCCACGACGAGCGCGAGCAGGGCGACGAAGACGAGCAGGGCTCTCGGTGCGCCTCTCGGCACTCTCCTCGGAGCCGCGGAACTCGCGGAACTCATGGAACTCATGGCGCTCCCTGGGCTGGCTTGGCTGATGGCCGGCTGCCGGTCGCCGGGTGTGCGGTGAGTCGCGTGGTGCGGTGAGTTGCGTGTGCGCGGTGCGGGGGAAGCACCTGTTAGAAAGCGCTTTCACGGTGCGGGACTCAGGGTAGGTTCCGGTTCCGCGAAGGGTCAATGGGTTGGAAGAACCGGGAGGACCGCAAGAAGTGGGGGAGTCGAAAGGGGCGAAAGGTCCGCATGACGTCCCGCGTGCGGGGGAAGCTGCCCGCAAGACCGCCGACCGTACCCACCAGGGAGCCCTCGCGATGCCCGACCGAGCCGATGACACCACCGCCTCCGCCCCCGCGTACACCGCGGGACTGCTCAACGCGGCGGACGGCGTGCCCGTCGCCACGTACACCTGGCTGCCGGCCGACGGCAGGCCCCGCGCGTACGTGCAGATCGCGCACGGAGCCGCCGAGCACGCCCTGCGCTACGACCGCTTCGCCCGCCACCTGACCGGGCACGGCTACGGAGTGGTCGCCTCCGACCACCGCGGCCACGGCGCCACCGCCCAGGCCACCGGTGGCTACGGAGTGACGTCCGATACGGCGGGCCCCGAGGACGCCGACAGCTGGCGGGCGGTCGTCGACGACCTCAAGGCCATCGGCGACCAGGTGCGCACGCTGCACCCCGGCGCCCCGTTCTTCCTCCTGGGGCACAGCCTCGGTTCGATGCTCGCGCGGGACTACGCGCAGGAGTACGCCGACGGACTCGCCGGAGTGATCCTCTCCGGTACGTTCCGCTCGCTGCCCGGCGCCGAGATCGAGGGGTCCATCGCCCGCCTGGAACGCGAGGTGGCCGAACGCGGACGAGCCGCACTCTCCTCGTACGTCCCCGATCTCTTCGCCTCGTTCAACGACCCCTACGAGCACCGCACCGGCTTCGAATGGCTCTCCCGGGACGAGTCCGAGGTCGACGCCTACGCCGCCGACGAACGCTGCGGATTCGCCTTCTCCGCGGGCCTCTCCCTGGACTGGGTGCGCGCCGTGCGGAAGATCAACGACCCGCGCAACATCGCGCGCGTCCCCGCCGACCTGCCGATCCACATCGCCGTCGGCGAGCAGGACCCCTGCAACCAGCGCATGACCCTCGTCCACGAACTCCTGGAGGACTTCCGGTACGCGGGCGCCGAGGACCTCACCTGGAAGGGCTATCCGGACGCCCGCCACGAGATCCTCAACGAGACCAACCGTGACGAGGTCCAGGAGGACCTGACGGCCTGGCTGGACAAGCGGGTGCTCTGAGGCCCGGAGGGCGCCGTCAGGTGACTGCGAGGGGCGCTCTCGGTGGCGCTGTCAGTGGCGTTGGCTACGGTTCATCACATGTCGAAGTCCAGATCCCGTGCCCGTGTCACCTTGGACGACGTGCGCCGCATCGCGCTCGCCCTGCCGGAGACGGTGGAGAAGATCGCGTGGAGCATGCCCACGTTCCGGGTCGCCGGGAAGATGTTCGTGACGGTTCCCGACGACGAGACGTCGTTCGCCGTGCGCTGCCCGAAGGTCGAGCGCGACGAACTGGTCCTCGCCGAGCCGGACAAGTTCTGGGTCGCCGCCCATGAGGCGAGCTCGGCCTGGGTGCGGGTGCGCCTCGCCGCCCTGGACACCGCCGAGCTCACGGACATCCTGGCCGACTCCTGGCGCCAGGCCGCGCCGCCCCGACTCCTGGAGGAGCACCCCGAGTTGGGGGTGGCGCCCGCGGAGCGCTGACCGCCTCGGTCCACGGCCCGATTTGCAGAGAGCGCTGTCTGTGCTCCGTGGCATGATCCCACCGTTGCCGTAGGGAGGGGTCGGGGAACGTGCCGACGGGTTCGGGGGCACAAGGGAAATCGGGGGCACAAAGGAAATCGGGGGCGCAAGGGCGATCGAGGCCACCGGCGAGAGGCGACGAGGGCGCCCGCCCCATCTGGTCGCGCGACTTCGGCCTGTTCTTCGCGGCCCGTACGGTGGCCAAGCTCGGCGACACGATGCTGCCGGTCGCCCTCGCCGCCGGACTGCTGCGGGAGGGACACGGCGCCGGAGCGGTCGGCCTCGCGATGGCGGCCACGACCGTCTGCTTCGCGGGCCTGGTCATCTTCGGCGGGGTCTTCGCCGACCGCTTCAGCACGCGCCTGCTGATGATCGGGGCCGACCTCGTCCGGCTCGGCACCCAGTCGCTCGCCGCGGTGTTCTTCTTCACCGGCCACGTCGTCCTCTGGCAGATCTGCGCGATCGGCGCGGTCAACGGCGCGGCGGCCGCCCTCTTCCAGCCGGGCGTCGCCAGCACGGTCCCGCGCCTCGCCGACGACGTGCAGAAGGCGAACGGCGCGATCCGCGTGGCCGAGTCGACCGCGTCCCTCGCGGGTCCGGCCGCCGCCGGTGTCCTGGTCGGCCTCGCCTCGCCCGGCGCCGTCTTCGCCGCGCACGCGGCCACGTACGGACTCAGCGCCCTGTGCCTCCTCCTGCTCCGCCTGCCGCCCGCACGCCCGGGGTCGCAGCCGCACAGCAACGGCTTCCGGGCGGACCTCGTGCAGGGCTGGCGGGAGTTCAGGGCCCGCACCTGGCTGTGGAGCGTCATCGCCGTCTTCAGCGTGCTGATGATCACGACCACGGGGCCGACCGTGCCGCTCGTGGCGACCCTCGTCGTCCAGGAGCACGGCTCGGGCGCGTACGGCCTGGTGAACTCCGCCCTGGGGGCGGGCACCGTCCTCGGTGGCCTGCTCGCCCTGCGGCTGCGCCCCCGTCGCATGCTCCGCGCCGGGGCCGTGGCGCTCGTCGCCTACGCCGCTTTCCCCACCGCCGTCGGCGCCCAGCTGAGCGTCCCGCTGATGTCGGCGGGCGCGGCCGTCGCGGGTGCGGGCGTCTCCTTCTGGGGAGTGATGTGGGCGACGAGCGTCCAGACGCAGGTCCCGCCGGACGTCCTCAACCGGATCCACGCCTATGACGTCGCGGGCTCCCTCGCCATGCTGCCGGTGGGCCAGGCCCTCGCGGGTCCCGCGGCGGCCGCCTTCGGCGCGGAGGCGGTGCTGCTCACGGGTGGCGTCATGACGGTGACGGTCTGTGTCGCCCTGTTCGCCATACCGGCGATCCGTGGCCTGGTCCGGGCCGACGCCCCCGCCCTGGCCGCCGGTCCGGTGCTTTCGGCGGGGCCCGCGCCGGTGGGGCACGACGGCGGCCGGTGATCTGGGTCACGCGTGCGACCCGCCACGTTCCGGCCCGTCCCGGCCGCCGGGCCCGGGAGCGGGCCCGGGGCGGCTTGTTCCGATCCGTGCCCGGTGTCCGACCCGGGAAAGGCGTGAGCGATCACCGGTCGGAGTGCGGTATTGTTTCGGTGCGCGTTCGGCCAGGGGAAACCCCAGGTCACACGGGCATCGGGACGTGGCGCAGCTTGGT
>NZ_LIPN01000008.1 GCF_001418325.1 Streptomyces atriruber
CGGTGCCGCGGCACCGGCAGCGGGCGGGCAGCGGCAGTGGTGGTGGTACCGGCGGCGGAGGCGGCTTGCCCGCGTCGCCGCTGGGCCGGGACCGCCGCGTCCCGTGTCGTGCTCCTGTGCCGGTGGACCAGTGCCGTCAGGGCGCCGTCCACATCCAGGTGCGTCCCCTGGATCCAGTCGGCCACCTCCTCGTGCGCGAAGCGGTAGCCGCTCCCCGCGGGCACCAGCAGCCCTTCCGTGAGCACCGCCGACGCCCATCCCGTACAGCCGTGGAGCCCCTTTCCGCCGCCCTTGCCCGGCACCCCGCCCTTGCCCGGCAGCGCTCCCCACGGGAAGACCGCTTCGAAGGACGCCGTGTCCAGCTCCCCCTGGCCGGGCCCGAGACAGCGCCGTGCCGCCTCGTGGACCTGGCCGGACACGGTCGCCGCGAGGCGCCGCACGGCGCTCCCGCGCAGTCCGTTCGCGGCCGCGAGCCGCACCGCGATCCGCAGGCACAGCAGGTCCAGATAGGCGCCGAAGACCTCCTCGCGGCCCGGGGTGCCCGGCGGCGGGGCGTCCGGCCGGGCGCCCCGCACTTCGGAGAGCAGCCGCAGGGCCAGCGGATGCCGCGCGTCGGCGGCGGCCAGTGCGCCGTCCGGAATGCCGTACCGCGCGCGGGCCCGGCGGGCCTGCGGCTCCGGGAGGTCCCCGATGCGTACGCAGCCGGGGAGCTCCGCGCCGTCGGCCGCCGTGTGCAGCGACGCCGCCTCGAAGTGGGCACCGGCCTGTTCCCAGTACTCCGCGCGGCAGGCGACGACGAGCCGCGCGCCCGTGTCCCGCAGCCACCGGGCCGTGCCGTCGCTCCACTGCGCGAGGCGGTGGGCGAGCGCGGCGGGCATCTCCTCGGGGCCGTCGAGCAGGAGGAGCAGCGGCCGCCCGGCGTCCCGCACGAGCCGGGCCACCCGGCCCGCCGAGAGGTCGCCGAGGCCCTGGTCCCGCGGCTCCTCCTCGGAGGCCGTGAGGATGCGTCCGACGCGGTCGAGCGCCCGCTCCACCGCGTCGGCCACGGAGGCGTCCGTGGCCCGCAGATCGGCGCCGCGCAGCCAGAGGGTGGGGGCGGGCTCGGCGCCCCTGGCCCGTCGCGCGGCGAGCGCGGACAGTTCCGTGGTGCGGCCCGTGCCGGGGTCGCCGACCAGTCCGAGCACCTGCGCGGCCCCCGCCTCGAAGGCGGCGAACTCCCGTGCCGTGTCGGGCCGTTCGACCGGTTCCTGGGGCGGGGTGAGCGGGCCGTCGGAGCCCGCCGAGGTGGCGGTGAGGTGCAGCGCGCCCGCGAGGTTGAGGTCCGCGCCGTACGCGGGCACGGTCGCTGCGTTGCACGCGAGCAGCTCGGCGAGCGGCCCGCCCGGGTCGGCGGCGGCCGCGTCCGTCAGCGACACCGCGTAGCCCGCCGGACGGTGCGCGCAGACGTCCTGGTCGGGCGCGGGGGGCTCGGGGCTCTGGGGCAGCAGGGCGGTGCCGAGGACGGCGAGCACGGCGCCGGTCGAGGCGTCCACGACGGGCCCGCCCGCGGCACCGCCGCCGAGCCGCAGCGCGTCGGCGCCGTCCGTGCCGATCGCCAGTTCCAGGGCGGCGCCGACCAGATGGAAGCGGTCCGTCGCCGTGTACGTGACCGCCGAGGTGCCGAGGACCCGCGCCTCGCGCCAGCCGCGCGCGGCGATCCGCACATAGGTGCCGGTCGCCACGGAATCCCGCGCGGAGACGGGCAGGGGCCGCAGTCCGAGGCCTTCGGTGCGGACGAGCGCGAGATCGGTGCCGGGCAGCGCCACCACGGCCTCGGCGGGCACCACGCAGGTGCGCTCGCCCGGCGCGTGCAGGACGATCCGGGCGAGCCCGTCGACCGCTTCGTGGCTGGTGACGACCGTGCCGTGATCGTCGGCGGCGAACCCCGTGCCCCGCGGCCGCCCGGCGAGATCGCACACCCGCACCAGGGACGGCTCCGGCGCCGGAACCGAGAAGCCGTCCCGGCCGCGTCCCGCCATGCTCGAACCTCCCCGCCGTGCCCCGTTACTCCGACCGTAGGTCGGGGGTGATCAGCGGGACAGGAGGCAACGCGAACGCGCCCCCTTCCGACCCCTCGGTTCACTCCGAGCGCCTGCCCGAAGGGGTGAATGGGCGCGTGTCGGTGGATAGACCTCTAGAGGGGGGATCGTGAAGCGGCGGACCGGGGTCCGCCGCTTCACTACATGTCACGCGAAGAGGACACGCGAAAACGGCACGCGCAGACGGCGTGTCAGGCGAAGACGGCCAGGCTCTTGGCCTTGCCGCGCGACTCCTCCGCCAGGACCAGGAAGCGGCCCTCCGGGTCGAAGACGGCGACGGCGCCCACGCCCGCGTACTCCTCGGGCATGTCGATCCGGACGCCGTTGAGGAGCAGCCGGCCGCGCTTCTCGTCCACGTCCCAGCGCGGGAAGGCCCGGCCCGCGGCCTCGGCCACGGGCATCACGGTCAGCTCCTCCTGGAGCTGGTCGAGGGTCTTCGCCGTGTCGAGCTTGTACGGGCCGACGCGGGTGCGGCGCAGCGCGGTCAGGTGACCGCCGACGCCGAGGTCGGCGCCGAGGTCGCGGGCGATGGCCCTGATGTACGTACCCGAGGAGCAGACGACCGAGACGACCAGGTCGAGCACGGGCGTGCCGTCCTCGGCGACGGCGTCACGGACGTCGTACACCGTGAAGGCGGAGATCGTCACGGGCCTGGCCGGGATCTCGAAGTCCTCGCCCTTGCGGGCGCGGGCGTACGACCGCTTGCCGTCGATCTTGATGGCGCTGACCTTCGACGGCACCTGCATGATGTCGCCGGACAGCTTGGCGATGCCCGCGTCTATGGCCGTACGCGTGACCTTCGAGGCGTCGGCCGACGAGGTGATCTCGCCCTCGGCGTCGTCGGTGAGCGTGTTCTGCCCGAGGCGGATGGTGCCCAGGTACTCCTTCTCGGTCAGCGCGAGGTGGCCGAGGAGCTTGGTGGCGCGTTCGACACCGAGCACGAGGACGCCCGTCGCCATGGGGTCGAGGGTGCCCGCGTGCCCGACGCGGCGGGTCTTGGCGATCCCGCGCATCTTGGCCACCACGTCGTGCGAAGTGAAGCCGGACGGCTTGTCGACGATGACAAGGCCGTCCGGCGTTGTGGTGCTGCTGTTGCTCATGCGCGGGCGTCGCCGTCCGTCTCGTCTGCCTCTGCGTCCTCGGGCTTGCGGTACGGGTCCGCCTCACCGGCGAAGTCGGCGCCGGCCGAGACCTCCCGCACCTTGGCGTCGGACAGCCGTGCCTTGTCGAGCAGGTCCTCGATGGCCCGCGCGTTGTCCGGCAGGGCGTCCGCGACGAAGGACAGGGTCGGCGTGAACTTCACGCCCGCGGCCTGTCCGACCGCCGACCGGAGCACGCCCTTGGCGCTCTCCAGGCCCGCGGCGGCCGCCGCGCGGTCTTCGTCGTCGCCGTAGACCGTGTAGAAGACCGTGGCCTCCCGCAGGTCACCGGTCACCCGGGTGTCCGTGATCGTCACGTGCGTTCCGAGCCGCGGGTCCTTGATCCCGCGCTGCAGCTTCTGAGCAACCACCTCTCGAATGAGGTCCGCCAGCCTTTTCGCCCGCGCGTTGTCGGCCACTGCTCCGTCTCCCTTATCCCCGGGCATTCCCTGGGCTTGTCTTGCTGTGTTCAATCATCGTCGCCGTGCAGCCGCCGTCGCACCGACAGCAGCTCCACTTCGGGCCGGGCGGCGACGAGGCGCTCGCACCGGTCCAGTACGTCGTTGAGATGGCCCGCGTCGCCGGACACCACGGCGAGGCCTACCTCGGCTCTCCGGTGCAGGTTCTGACCGCCCACTTCCGCCGCGCTCACCGCGTATTTGCGCTGGAGCTCGGCGACGATCGGACGGACGACGGAGCGTTTCTCCTTCAGCGAATGTACGTCGCCGAGGAGCAGATCGAAGGACAGAGTCCCCACATACATGTGTGTCCGGATGTCCCGCCGGTACGGGTTCGAGGCCCCACCAACCACTTGGCAGGGACACAAGAACCGTACACGGAACGGCCGGGGCCGATCGACGGGATTTCCCCCGTCGACCGGCCCCGACACTGCACCGAGCGGATCAGATCAGTGAACTGATCAGCCGCGCGGCTTCTCGCGCATCTCGTACGTCGCGATGACGTCGTCGATCTTGATGTCGTTGAAGTTGCCGAGGTTGATACCGCCCTCGAAGCCTTCGCGGATCTCGGTGACGTCGTCCTTGAAGCGGCGCAGACCCTCGATGTTGAGGCTCTCCGCGATGACCTTGCCATCGCGCAGCAGTCGGGCCTTGGTGTTGCGCTTGACCTCGCCGGAACGGATGAGGACACCCGCGATGTTGCCGAGCTTGGACGAGCGGAAGACCTCGCGGATCTCCGCGGTGCCGAGCTCGACCTCCTCGTACTCCGGCTTGAGCATGCCCTTGAGGGCCGCCTCGATCTCCTCGATGGCCTGGTAGATCACCGAGTAGTAGCGGACGTCGACGCCCTCGCGCTCCGCCATCTGCGCGGCACGGCCGGCCGCACGGACGTTGAAGCCGATGACGATGGCGTCGGAGCCCATCGCCAGGTCGATGTCGGACTCGGTGACCGCACCCACACCGCGGTGCAGGACGCGGATGTCGACCTCTTCGCCGACGTCGAGCTGGAGCAGCGAGGACTCGAGAGCCTCCACCGAACCGGACGCGTCGCCCTTGATGATGATGTTGAGGTCCTGGACCAGGCCCGCCTTGAGCACCTGGTCGAGGTCCTCGAGGGACACCCGGCGGGTGCGCTTGGCGAACGCGGCGTTGCGCTCACGGGCGGCACGCTTCTCGGCGATCTGACGGGCCGTACGGTCCTCGTCGACGACCAGGAAGTTGTCGCCGGCGCCCGGGACGTTGGTGAGACCGAGCACGAGGACCGGAGTCGACGGGGTCGCCTCCTCCACGTTCTCGCCCTTGTCGTCGAGCATCGCGCGGACTCGGCCGTACGCGTCACCGGCGACCATCGTGTCGCCGACGCGGAGGGTACCGCGCTGGACGAGGACGGTCGCGACGGCGCCGCGGCCCTTGTCGAGGTGGGCCTCGATCGCGATGCCCTGCGCGTCCTGCTCCGGGTTGGCCCGCAGGTCGAGCGAGGCGTCCGCGGTCAGGACCACGGCCTCGAGCAGCTGCTCGATGTTCTGGCCCTGGCGCGCGGAGATGTCGACGAACATCGTGTCGCCGCCGTACTCCTCGGCCACCAGACCGAACTCGGTGAGCTGACCGCGCACCTTGGTCGGGTCGGCACCCTCGACGTCGATCTTGTTGACCGCGACCACGATCGGCACGTCGGCCGCCTTGGCGTGGTTCAGCGCCTCGATCGTCTGCGGCATCACACCGTCGTTCGCCGCGACCACGAGGATCGCGATGTCGGTGGACTTCGCACCACGGGCACGCATGGCGGTGAACGCCTCGTGACCGGGGGTGTCGATGAAGGTGATGGCGCGCTCTTCGCCGTTGACCTCGGTGGCGACCTGGTACGCACCGATGTGCTGCGTAATACCGCCGGCCTCGCCCGCAACGACGTTCGTCTTGCGGATCGCGTCCAGAAGTCGGGTCTTACCGTGGTCGACGTGACCCATGACGGTCACGACCGGCGGACGGGAGACGAGCATTTCCTCGCCGCCCTCGTCCTCGCCGAACTCGATGGAGAACGACTCGAGGAGCTCGCGGTCCTCCTCCTCCGGGCTGACGATCTCCAGCACGAAGTTCATCTCTTCGGCGAGGAGCTTCAGCGTCTCGTCGGAGACGGACTGCGTGGCGGTGACCATCTCGCCGAGGTTCATCATCACGCCGACGAGCGACGCCGGGTTCGCGTTGATCTTCTCCGCGAAGTCGGTCAGCGAGGCACCGCGCGACAGGCGGACGGTCTGTCCGTTGCCGCGAGGCAGCATGACGCCGCCCACCGACGGGGCCTGCATGGCCTCGTACTCCTGGCGCCTCTGCCGCTTCGACTTGCGACCACGACGGGCGGGCCCGCCGGGACGGCCGAAGGCACCCTGCGTGCCACCACGGGCACCGGGACCACCGGGACGGCCACCGAAGCCGGGACGACCGCCGAAGCCGCCGCCGCCACCGGGACGACCGGCACCGCCGCCACCCGGACCGCCGGGACGGCCGGCGAAGCCGCCGCCACCGCCACCGGGACGACCCGCGAAGCCGCCGCCACCGGGACGACCGCCGCCGCCACCCGGGCGACCGCCGCCGCCGGGACCACGGCCGCCGCCGGGGCCACCGCCGGGACGCGGACCCGCGGCGGGACGCTGCGGCATCATGCCCGGGTTCGGACGGTTACCGGCGGGACCGCCGCCGGGACGCGGAGCGCCGCCCTGCGGGCGAGGCATGCCGCCCGGGGTCGGACGGGCGCCGCCCTGACCCTGCGGACGGGGAGCGCCACCGGGGCCGCCCTGGCCCTGCGGGCGCGGGGCGCCACCGGGGCCACCCTGGCCGCCGGGACGCGGGGCACCGCCCGGACGGGGCGCCTGCGGGCGCGCCATGCCGGTGGAGCCACCAGAGGTGAAGGGGTTGTTGCCCGGGCGCGGACCCGAGGGACGGGCGCCACCGGGACGCGGGGCGCCACCCTGGCCGCCGGGGCGCGGGGCACCCTGACGGTCGCCGCGGTCACCACGGCCCTGACCCTGACCCTGGCCCTGACCGGGGGCCGGACGGCCACCGGGCTTCGGGGCGCCGGGGCCCGGACGGGCGCCGGGGCGCGGGCCGGACGGAGCCGCGGGAGCCGCGGGCGCGGCCGGCGGAGCGGTGAACTCCGGGGCGGCCGGAGCCGGCGAGGCCGGCGCGGGCTTGGGGGCCGGCGGCTTGGGGCCGGGCGCCGGGCGCGGGCCCGGCGTCGCGGGGGCCGCGGGCTTCTCGGCCGCGGCGGGCTTGGGCGCCGGCGGCTTCGGCGCGGCCGGACCCGGACGGGCGGCCTGCGCGGGAGAGGGGGACGCCGAACCCGTGGGGGACGGCGGCTTGGGGGCGGCCTGCTTGCGCGGCGCCCCGGGCTTGGCGGCGGACTTGCCGTTGCCACCGCCCTGGTTCAATGCGTCAGTCAGTTTGCGTACCACCGGCGCCTCGATCGTCGAGGACGCCGAACGTACGAATTCACCGAGTTCTTGGAGCTTGGCCATGACGACCTTGCTCTCTACGCCGAACTCCTTGGCGAGCTCGTATACCCGGACCTTAGCCACTTCGCTCCTTTTAGGTCCGGGTTACGCCGGACCGTCGCTACTTCATGGGCGTACTCATCGCGTGCTCATCGAGTGCTCATCGCAATCTCGACCTACTTCCAACTCGCGGGGTACCAGGGCCACACGGGGTTCCGTGCGCCCACGTCTTACGGTGTTGCCTACTGGGCAACTGTCGTGACAGCCCGGCGCAACGCCTCCGTGTCGAGCGGTCCCTGGGCTCGAAAGGCCCGCGGGAACGCCCGGCGGCGGACCGCCAGGTCTAGACAGACCAGGGCGGGGTGTACATACGCACCCCGGCCGGGCAGCGTACCGCTTGGATCGGGGACGCAGGCGCCCTCTTTCGCCACGATGCGCAGCAGATCGCTCTTGGCCGCTCGCTCCCGGCACCCCACACAGGTGCGCTCAGGGCATGCGCGGGCATGCGTCCGGCCAGACACGCTTAAGTCTACCTCCCCGCACCGACCTCACCCCTTTGGGGGAAGAATCGAACGGCTACTCGCCACATACTGTCGTGATCGAAGCGGTGGCCGCCCGGAATTTATTCCCGGGACGGCCCCGCCGCCGGTCCCGCTACTGGTCGCCGGGCTGCTCCGTGTCGGGCCTGATGTCGATGCGCCAGCCGGTGAGGCGCGCGGCCAGGCGGGCGTTCTGCCCCTCCTTGCCGATCGCCAGCGACAGCTGGTAGTCGGGCACGGTCACCCGGGCCGAGCGGGCGCCGAGGTCGACGACCTCGACCTTGCTGACGCGGGCCGGGGAGAGCGCGTGGGCGACCATCTCGGCCGGGTCGTCGGACCAGTCGACGATGTCGATCTTCTCGCCGTTGAGCTCGCCCATGACGTTGCGCACCCGGCTGCCCATGGGGCCGATGCAGGCACCCTTGGCGTTGAGGCCCGAGCGCGTCGAGCGGACCGCGATCTTGGTGCGGTGGCCGGCCTCGCGGGCGATGGCCGAGATCTCGACGGAACCGTCGGCGATCTCCGGGACCTCCAGCGCGAAGAGCTTCTTCACCAGGTTCGGGTGCGTGCGCGACAGCGTCACGGACGGGCCGCGGACGCCCTTGGCCACCCGGACGACGTAGCTGCGCAGGCGCATGCCGTGGGGGTACTGCTCGCCGGGCACCTGCTCCTGCACCGGCAGGATGGCCTCCAGCTTGCCGATGTCGACCAGCACGTTCTTCGGGTCGCGGCCCTGCTGGACCACGCCGGTGACGATGTCGCCCTCGCGCCCGGCGTACTCACCGAGCGTCGCGTCGTCCTCGGCGTCGCGCAGCCGCTGCAGGATGACCTGCTTCGCGGTGGTCGCGGCGATGCGGCCGAAGTCGGACGGGGTGTCGTCGAACTCGCGGGGCTCCTGGCCCTCCTCGAGGTCGTCCGGCTCTTCCTTCGCCCAGACCGTCACGTGTCCGCTGTCACGGTCGAGCTTCACGCGCGCGCGGCGGTGGCTTCCCTCGGTGCGGTGGTAGGCGATGAGGAGGGCCGACTCGATCGCCTCGACGAGGAGGTCGAAGGAGATCTCCTTCTCCCGGACCAGACCCCGCAGGGCACTCATGTCGATGTCCACGGCTACGCCTCCTCTTCCTTCTTGTCCTTGCGGTTGAACTCGACCTGCACGCGCGCCTTGTCGATCTCGTCGAAGGCGAGGCGGCGGGAGGTGGGCCTGCGGCCCTTCACGCCGGGCACTTCGAGGTCGAGGCCTTCGTCGTCCACGGTGAGGATGCGGGCGGTCAGCTCGCCGCCGCCCTCGGTCAGCTGGAACTTCACCAGGCGGTTCACGGCACGCACGTAGTGACGGCGCTCGGTGAGGGCCCGCTCGGCGCCGGGGGATCCGACCTCCAGGTCGTACTCCCCCTCGCCCATGGCGTCCGTCTCGTCGAGCTTCGCGGAGAGCACGCGGCTCACTTCCGCGATCGCGTCCAGGTCCACGCCGTCCTCGGAGTCGATGACGACTCTCAGCACCCGCTTGCGCCCGACGGAGGCCACTTCGATCTCTTCGAGATCCAGGTCCTGCGAGGTGACGAGCGGTTCCAGTAGTTGCCGCAGCCTCTCGCTCTGGGTGGTGCTCATCCGGGTGACTCCTCGGCCGCGTGTGCTGTTGTGGGTGCGTTGCAAGTCTGCGTGTCAGGTCAAAGGGTATCCGGTCCGAAGGGGTGTTGCCGCCCACGAACGGGACGATGCGGCGCTCCGTTCCGAGCCGCTCGCGGGTGCCGGGGCGGTCCGAAGGTACGGTGATCACCGGGCCCGTGCCCATCGATCTGCCCTTCTGCTCCTTTCCGTTCCCTTCCACACCCTTCTCGCTCGCGCCTTTTGGCCTTCCTTCCGAGGACGTCTGCCGTGCCGTCGTATCTCACCGCCCCGCGATCCCGTCCGGGACCGCGCCGAAGGAGTCTGCTCACCGGGGCCGCCGGCGTCGCCTCCGCGGCGCTGCTCGCGGGCTGCACGGACTCCGCCGACTCCGACGCCGACGAGCGTCCGTCCGCCACCCGGCGCCTGCGCGCCGCGGCGGCGAAGGACAGCAGGGAACTCCTCGGGCGGTACGACGCCGTGCTCGCGGCGCACCCCTCGCTCGCCGCGCGGCTCGGGCCGCTGCGGGCCGAGGTGAAGCAGCACGCGGAGGCCTTCGAGGGCGGCGGCAACCGCTCCGAGAGCTCCGCCGCTGTGGCCCCCTCCCCCTCGGCGTCCTCGTCCGCGTCCGCTTCCGCGGCGCCGTCGCCCTCCGTGGCCAAGGACCCCGAGAAGGCCCTGCGCGAGCTCGCCGAGGCCGAGCGGAAGCTGGCCGACCGCCGGGACGACGCCCTGGTCGACGCCCCGGCCGAGGAGGGCAGGCTGCTCGCCTCCGTGGCCGCGGCGGGCGCGGCCCACGCGTACCTGCTGACGGAGCCGGAGGACGAGAAGTGAGCGACACGCACACGAAGGGGTCGGGCACGCGCGAGACCTCGAAGGACGAGGAGCTGAAGGCCCTGCAGGCCGCTCTGGGCGCCGAGCACGCCGCCGTGTACGGCTACGGGGTCGTCGGCGGCCGGATCGGCGACAAGCGCAGGGCCGAGGCACGCACGGCGTACGACGCGCACCGCGCCCGGCGCGACGAGCTGCAGCGCGCGGTGCGCGACCTCGGCGGCGAGCCGCAGTCCGCGGACGCCGCGTACTCGCTGCCCTTCCCGGTGCCGGATTCCGCAGCGGCCGTCCGGCTCGCCACGGAGCTGGAGAACCGGGTCGCGGGCGTCTACTCCGATCTCGTCCGCGCCACCTCGGGCACCCGGCGGGCCACCGCGGCCCGCGCGCTGCGGGAGGCGGCGGTCCGTGCGGCACGGTGGCGCGGCGGGAGCGTAGCCTTCCCTGGGCTCGCCGAGCGGTCGACACCGTCGTCCGCGGCGGCGACACCCAAGGCGTAACGCGCTCAGGAAGGGAACGACTCGCGCATGGCTTTCGAACCGCCGCGGCGCCTCGTCACAGCACTCGGCGAGACGGCGCAGGACGGCGACGACTGGCTGGAAAAGCTGCCCGAGGCAGTCGAACAGTCCGTCGCTCTACGCGAGTTGACCGTCGAGCGGACGCACGTCCCCGGTGGCCGCAGCAGCCTCGTGCTGCTGGTGCGGCGGGCCGACGACACTCCCGCCGTGCTGAAGCTCGTGCCGCCCCGGTCTCGCCCGGAGAGCGAGCGCGCGGCACTCGCCCACTGGAACGGCCTGGGCGCCGCACGCCTGCTCGACCCCGAGCTCTCTGACGGGGCGCTGCTCCTGGAACGGCTGCACCGGGACGTGTCCGTGCGGTCGCTGCCCGAGGCCAAGGCGCTCCTGGAGGCGGCGGGGACGCTGCGCAGGCTGTGGGTGGAGCCGCCCGCAGGGCACCGCTTCGAGACGGTCGCCGAGCGGACGGGGCGGCAGGCCGACGCGATGCGGGCGTCCGCCGCGGCCGACGCGGATGTCGCGCCGTTGGTCGACGCGGCGCTCGCGGCCCGGGACGAGCTGCTGGCGGCGAGCGTGCGGCCGCGGCTGCTGCACGGCACGTTCCGGCAGAGCAAGGTCCTCGCCGGGGACCGGCTGCCGTGGCTGGCCGTGGGGCCCGACCCGGTGGTCGGTGAGCCCGCCTTCGACCTCGCGCGGCTGGTCCGTGACCGGGTGGAGGACCTGATCGCGTCGCCGTCGGGCGCCTCGATCACGCGGCGGCGCGTGAAGAAGCTGGCGGAGTCCCTGGAGGTCGAGCAGGAGCGGCTGCGGGGCTGGACGCTGTTCCGGGCCGTCGAGTCGGGCGTCCGGGCGCTGCGGGTGGGGCGGCCGCAGGACGCTGAGCTGTTGCTGGAGTTCGCGGGCTGGCTGTAGCGGGCCTTGCCGCGACAGGCCTCGTGAGTACGCGCGAGGGCGCACCCCGTACGACGGGGTGCGCCCTCTGCGGCTGTCGTCAGGCCGTCAGGCGGGCGATCGCCTCGTCGACCGGGAGCTCCTCGCGCTCGCCCGTGCGACGGTCCTTGAGCTCGACGACGCCGTCGGCCGAGCGGCGGCCCGCGACCAGGATCTTCGGCACGCCGATCAGCTCGGAGTCGGTGAACTTCACGCCCGGCGAGACGCCGGGACGGTCGTCGACCAGGACCCGGACACCGGCGGCGGCCAGCTTGTCGGAGACCTCAAGCGCCAGCTCGGTCTGCAGGGCCTTCCCGGCCGCGACCACGTGGACGTCGGCCGGGGCGATCTCCTCCGGCCAGATCAGCCCCTTGTCGTCGGCGTGCTGCTCGGCGAGGGCGGCGACGGCGCGCGAGACACCGATGCCGTACGAGCCCATGGTCACGCGGACCGGCTTGCCCTCCTTGCCGAGCACGTCGAGCTGGAAGGCGTCGGCGTACTTGCGGCCCAGCTGGAAGATGTGGCCGATCTCGATGGCGCGGTCCAGCTTGAGGCCGGTGCCGCAGTTCGGGCACGGGTCGCCCTCCTGGACGACGACCACGTCGACGTACGTGTCGACCTCGAAGTCACGGCCCGCGACGACGTTCTTGGCGTGCACGCCGTCCTTGTTGGCGCCGGTGATCCAGGCGGTGCCGGGGGCGACGCGCGGGTCGGCGAGGTACTGGACCTTCTCCAGGCCCTGCGGGCCGACGTAGCCGCGCACGAGGTCGTCGCGGCCCTCGAAGTCCGCGGCCGTGACCAGCTCGACGGCGGCCGGGGCGAAGTGGGCCTCGACCTTGTCCAGGTCGACCTCGCGGTCGCCGGGGACGCCGACGGCGACGATCTCGCCGTCGACCTTCACGAGGAGGTTCTTGAGCGTGGCGGAGGCCTCGACGCCGAGGTGCGCGGCGAGCGTCTCGATGGTCGGGGTGTCCGGGGTCGGGATCTCCTCGAGCGCGGGGACGTCGGCGGCGTCCACCGGCGTCAGGGCGAAGGAGACGGCCTCGGTGTTCGCCGCGTAGTCGCAGTTCGGGCAGTCGGCGAAGGTGTCCTCGCCGGCCGCGGCGGGGGCGAGGAACTCCTCCGACTTCGAGCCGCCCATGGCGCCCGCGGTGGCGGCGCAGATGCGGTAGTCGAGACCGAGGCGCTGGAAGATCTTCTGGTACGCGGCGCGGTGCAGGGCGTACGACTGGGCGAGGCCCTCGTCCTCCAGGTCGAAGGAGTACGAGTCCTTCATCAGGAACTCGCGGCCGCGCAGGATGCCGGCGCGGGGGCGGGCCTCGTCGCGGTACTTGGTCTGGATCTGGTAGAGGGTCACCGGCAGGTCCTTGTAGGACGTGCACTGGTCCTTGACCAGGAGGGTGAAGATCTCCTCGTGGGTGGGGCCGAGGAGGTAGTCGCCGCCCTTGCGGTCGTTGAGCCGGAACAGCTCCGCGCCGTACTCGGTCCAGCGGCCGGTCGCCTCGTACGGCTCCTTGGGCAGCAGGGCGGGCAGCGAGACCTCCTGGGCGCCCATGGCGTCCATTTCCTCGCGTACGACGCGCTCGACGTTGGCGAGGACCTTCTTGCCCAGCGGCAGCCAGGACCAGACACCGGCGGCGGTGCGGCGCACGTAACCGGCGCGGACGAGGAGTTTGTGGCTCAGCACCTCGGCGTCCGCCGGGTCGTCGCGCAAGGTCTTCGCCATCAGTCGGGACATGCGCTGGACCTGGGCCATGGTGAACTCCTGCTGCGAAAGGTTGGTGTGCAGGAGGTTATCCGGGGGCCGGGGGCGGGCGGAAATCGGTTACGGCTCAGGGCCGTTTCGGCAGGGGCAGCGGGGCGCCCATCACGGCGTACGGCTTGGCGGCGCTGGGGAACAGGACGCGGCGGGCCAGGTCCGCGTATCCGAGGGAGCGGTACAGGCCGCGGGCCGGGCTCTCGACGTCGATCGCGGAGAGGATCGAGCGGGGCTCGGGAACGCCCTCGGTGATCGTCGTGATGAGGGCGCGTCCGATGCCGCGGTTCTGGTGGCCCGGGTGCACGTGGAGCTCGGTGATGACGAAGGAGTCGTCCAGCCAGCCGTCCAGGTTCCGGCTGCGCAGGTACGGCTCGACGACCGTCGACCACCAGTGGCCCCGGCTGTTGGGCATGCCGTAGACGAAGCCGACGAGCCGGTCGTCCGGGGTGGTCGCGCCGAACGCGCGGGCGCCCGGGTAGGTGAGGTGTCGCAGGACGATCTGCCGCCGGACGGCCACTTCGTCCTCGCTCAGTCCGAAGGCGTGGGCCTGGACCCGCAGTGCGTCGTCCACGCGCGCGGCGAGGTCGAGCGGCGCGATCACGACATCGTCTGTCATGGGGCGACCCTACTTCGCGTTGCCCGCGTTCAGAACAGGACGCTCATGAAGGCGCCGACCTCCTGGAAGCCCACCCTTCGGTAGGCCGCCCTGGCCGCGGTGTTGAAGTCGTTGACGTACAGGCTGGCCACGGGGGCGACGTCCGCGAGGGCGTAGCGCAGGACGGCCGCCATGCCGGGGGCGGCGAGGCCGCGGCCGCGGTACTCGGGGGCCACCCAGACCCCCTGGATCTGGCAGGCCTGTGAGGTGGCGGCGCCGATCTCCGCCTTGAAGACGACCTTGCCGTCCCGGTCGAGGCGGGCGAAGGAGCGTCCGGAGCCGACGAGTTCGGCGACGCGGGCCTGGTAGAGGAGGCCGCCGTCACCGGCCAGCGGCGATACGCCGACCTCTTCGGTGAACATCGCCACGCACGCCGGCATGATCGTCTCCATCTCGTCCTTGCGGACACGACGGACGTACGGATCCGGGACGATGTCGTCCGGGAGCCGGTCGGTGACCATCAGGGGCTGCTGGGCACGGACCTCGCGGGCGGGGCCCCAGGAGGGCTCCAGGAGCCGCCACAGCTGGGCGGTGGACTCGACGGGGCCGACGATGGACGAGCAGCGGCGGCCGGACCTGCGGGCGCGGTCGGCGAAGCCGCGGACGGCTCGCGGGGTGGCGCAGATGGGGACGAGGTTGGCGCCCGCGTAGCAGAGCGAGGCCAGCATGCCGTCTTCGTACCAGCCCCACATCTCGCCGCCGAGGCGCCAGGGGTCGAGGCCCGCCACCTGGACGCGGGCGGTCACGAAGGCGTTCGCGACCGGCTCGCGGTCGAGCACGGCGAGCGCGGCGTCGAGGTCACTCGGTTCGAGGACCCTGGTGGTGGTCTGAGTCAACACGTGCGGGGGCCTCACCATACGGTCTGCTGATCTCCGCACTGTACCTGGCGGGGGCGCCTCGTGCGGGGGCGCCTTTTGTCCGTTGGGGTCCCGGGTTGGGGGG
>NZ_LIPN01000080.1 GCF_001418325.1 Streptomyces atriruber
CGCGGCGGCCGCCGCGTCCGGGTCGACGAGGCCCAGTTCGCCCGCGAGGCCCCACAGGGCCTGCTTCACGGAGGAGCGGCTGTCGAGGTCCTGCATGCGGCCCGCGTCGACCGCGGCCTGCAGTTCCTTGAAGCAGGCGGGCACGGTGCCGCGGGCCGTCCTGGTGCCGGTGACGCGTTCGACGAGGGCGGGCTGGATCTCGGCGCCCTTGCCGTGCCGGTTGACCACGGTGACGGTCTCCTCGGCCTTGCGGATCTGCAGCCGGTCCCAGAGGCGCACCATGCGCTTGGCGGCGCGGACGGCGACGACGTCGGGGGTGACGACGAGCAGGGCCTGGTCGGCGAGTTCGACCGCGGTGGCACCGGCCGCGGTGACGTAGGCGCCGCAGTCGACGATCACGACGTCGTAGCGGGCGCGCAGGGCCGCGACGGTCTGGCGGGCGACGCGGTCGGTGACCTCTTCGCCCCGTTCGCCGTCGGCGGGGGCGAGGAGCAGGCCGATGCCGGTCTCGTGGGTGTAGACGGCGTCCTGGAGGATCCGGGGCGTGATGTCGGTGATGGCGGCGAGGTCGGCGATGGAGCGGCGGAACTGCACGTCGAGGTAGGAGGCGACGTCCCCGGACTGCAGGTCGAGGTCGAGGAGGGCGACACTGCGGCCCGACGCCTGGGCGGCGAGGGCGAGCTGGACGGCGGTGAGGGTCGTGCCGACGCCGCCCTTGGCGCCGCTGACCGAGACGACGGTGCCCGCGCCGGTGGGCCCGGCGCCGCCCGCGTACAGCTCCAGGCCGCCGCCCCCGCTGCCCAGGTGCCGCCGCATGCCGGTGGACCAGGCCGCGGCGGCCTGGACGCGCTCGGCGAGGGCGTCGTAGGCGAGCGGGAGGCCGACGATGCCGCGGGCGCCGGAGTCCATGGCGGCGGTGAGGAGCCCGGGGCTGGTGTCGGCGGTGATCAGGACCACGCCGACCGCCGGGAAGCGCAGGACGAGATCGCGGACGAGGTCGAGGGCGGGGACGGGTCCGATGCGCTCGTGGACGAGGACGACCTCGGGCAGTTCGTCGACGGACTCGGCGGCGAGCCGTTCGAGGGTGTCGAGCAGCGCCGTGGAGTCGCCGACGGGCAGCGCGGGTTCGGTGTCGGGCAGTTGGCCGGTGAGGGTGGACAGCGCGCGGGCCGCCTCGATGTCGCCGACGGCGGGGAGGATCCGAGTGGTCATACGGTGCCCTCCTACTTGTCCTCGTCGAGGGTGTACGTCCGGTCCCTGGGCGGCACGGTCGCGTCGCCGCCGGCGCCGACCAGGGCGAGCCGGACGTGGGTGGCGAACGACTCGGCGTACGCGACGCGCTGGGCGTCCGCGGTGCCGAGGGCGAAGGTGATCGGCACCGCTTCCATGGCCCTGCGGCGCGTACGGTCGTCCTGGTCGGGTTCGAGCGGGGTCAGCTTGCCGACGTCGAGCACCTTGGCGCCCTCCACGATGACTTTGGACTGGTCCTCCGCCTTGTCGGTCTCACCCTTGAAGGTGGCGTAGATGTTGACCTTCGAGCCGGGTGTGATCTTGCCCGCGACGCCGGTCGCCGCGTCGATCATGATGGCGATCTCCTGCTGGCCCGGGCCGAGTTCGGGCCGCCCGACGATCATGTCGGACTGCAGTAGCGAGCCCTTGCGCAGCTGGGTGACGGCGATCTTGCCGCGGATCTCGCGGAGGTCGGTGACGGCGTTGTCGGACAGCCACCGCTCGGGCATCTCGACCTTCTCGAACTGGTCGGCGGTCAGCTCCTTGTAGGGTGCGATGTCGCCCTTGAGCTTGTACGCGGGGACCTCGGGGCCCACCTTCGAGTTCGCGTCGCGGATCACCGAGAGGACGCCCGCGAACGCGCCCAACGCGCACAGGACCGACAGGACCAGCAGGATGACGCCGCGGCGCTGGCGTGAGTTCATGGGCCGGACTACCTCGATCGAGTGCGGTTGGCTACGGACAGTGAGCGGGGTGGCGCACGTGCGGTCGTCGGTCGCGTACGAGAAGCTGAAGCGGGCGGGCCAGGCCTAGGTCATGCCGCGTGGCAGGGCGGTCGTCCCGCGCGCTGCGCCCGTGCCGGCCGAGCGGAGCCGGTGGCTCGGGGGGACGAGGGCGCGCACCGGCTGCGCGGGGCGCTCGCCGGGCGGCGGCAGGGGCGCGGCGCAGAACGCGCAGCGGTCGCCGATGAGTTCGAGGCCGCACCAGTGGCAGTCGTCGCGGCGGACGGAGGACACCAGCTGGTAGAGGACGGAGATGTCCGGGATGGCGGCGGCGAACTCGACGAGCTTGCCGGTGGCCCACCAGCGTTCGGACTCGCCGGGCAGCCGGGCCTCGGTGACCTCCTGGGAGTTCCACGCGGGGGCGAGGGTGCCGGTGACCCAGTCGGGGGCGAGGCGGCCCGTGGCGTAGAGCAGTCTCGTACCGAATCCGGGGCCCGGCAGGTGGGCCTCCTCGCCGCCCGACACCTTCACGAGCTCGGGCCGGGGCGCAGCGAGGACCGCGAACTGGGTGCCGGGCATCCAGGACTTGGCGTGCGACTGGAGGCTGACGTCGATCCGGTCGCGGTCGAGTCTGGCGACGGAGCCGAGCAGGGCGCCCGCATAGATGTAGTGGGACAGGAGGCGGGCGGCGGATGCCAGCACGCCGGGGCTGAAGTCGCAGACCGACAACTGCCGCAACTGGAGGGCGAGTACGGCCAGGCCGAGCGGCGGCAGGTCCGAGCGGACGATGGCGATGCGGTCGCTCTCCAGGACGGATCGGACCGCGTGCAGCCGCTGGGCGACGGAGGCGGGCGCGGAGGACGGACACAGCGCGATCACGTAGCCGTGGTGCTCGATGAGGGTGTGCATCTCCGTGAGCGCCTGGTCCAGGGAGTACGTCCGCGGGGACTGCACGGCCGACTGGAGGACGGCGGCCGACGGCGTGTGCCGGTCGGGTGACGGCAGCACGAGATCGGGGCCGGTGACGGCTATGGCGGTCGGCAACGCGTACACCCCCGGTGGTCGTGCACTCCTGCCTCAGCACCATATCCACGTCATGGTCGCCTCAACACCCAACTTCGCACTGTTCATGTGGAGGTGGGAACGGGTCGGCGGGAACCGAGTGGTGCTTGAGCCCTTGACAACTCAATTGGTCTGGACCAGCTTGTACGACCAAGCAGGCAGCGGTGGCCACCGTTCCGAAGTACTTCTCCCCCCACCGGAGGCAGTAGTGGACCGCACACGCAGGAGAAGGACCGGTGCTCTCACCGGCGCCGTCGCCGCCCTGACCCTCGCCCTGACCGGCCTGTCCACCGGCGGTGCCGCGAGCGCCGCCGACGCAGGGACGCGCGCCGTGCCCAAGCACGCGGTGACCGGGTACTGGCAGAACTTCGACAACGGTGCCCAGGTGCAGAAGCTGGGCGACGTGCAGGACGAGTACGACATCATCGCGGTGTCCTTCGCGGACGCCACCGGGACGCCCGGCGAGGTGACCTTCAACCTCGACTCGGCGGGTCTCGGCGGCTACACCGTCGACCAGTTCAAGGCCGACATCAAGGCCAAGCAGGCGGCGGGCAAGTCCGTGATCATCTCGGTCGGCGGCGAGAAGGGCGCGGTGTCGGTCAACGACGCGGCGTCCGCGAACGCCTTCGCCGACTCCGTGCACAAGCTCATGCAGGAGTACGGCTTCGACGGCGTCGACATCGACCTGGAGAACGGCGTCAACTCCACGTACATGACGCAGGCCCTCAAGTCGCTCTCGGGCAAGGCCGGTTCGGGCCTCGTCCTGACGATGGCGCCGCAGACCATCGACATGCAGTCCACGTCGACCGAGTACTTCAAGACCGCGCTCGCCGTGAAGGACATCCTCACGGTCGTCAACATGCAGTACTACAACAGCGGTTCGATGCTCGGCTGCGACGGCAAGGTCTACGGCCAGGGCACGGTCGACTTCCTGACCGGGCTCGCCTGCATCCAGCTGGAGGGCGGCCTCGCGCCGTCCCAGGTCGGTATCGGGGTCCCCGCGTCGTCGAGCGCGGCCGGCGGCGGGTACGTCGCGCCGGACGTCGTGAACAACGCCCTGGACTGTCTGGCGAAGGGCACGGGCTGCGGCTCCTTCAAGCCGTCCAAGACCTACCCCGGCATCCGGGGCGCGATGACCTGGTCCACCAACTGGGACGCCTCGGCGGGCAGCGCCTGGTCCAAGTCGGTGGGCGCGCACGTGCACGGCCTGCCGTAGCACGTGGGATGCGGACAGCGGCGCCTCCGCTCCCCCGGAGGCGCCGCTGTCGATCGCTGTCGGACCCCGTCAGAAGGTGACCCCCGCCCACAGCAGCTTGTGGTCGGAGTGGAGCGCATCCGTGGCGTCGGCCCAGTCGACGTGCGTCGACATCGGCACGAAGAGGTAGTCGATCTTCTTGTTGTCGCCCGCCATCGTGGCCTCGCCGTCCCGGCACCACAGGAACACCGGGAAGGGCGCGCCCCCGATCACGTCACCCCAGTGCGGGTCGTTGCCGCAGTGGCTGTCGGCCTCCTTGAACTGGCCGAGCGCGCCCCGCCCGTAGTCGGAGTGGTAGAAGTTGTCCGGCGCCTGGTGCAGCGGCTCGGCATTGAGGTCGCCGCCCAGGAACTTCGTGTATCCGGCGTACGTGGTGTCCAGGATCTCCCTGGCCCGGGCGGACTCCTTGCGGCGTTCCGACTTGCTGTTGTGAGTGAGGTGCACGCTGCACAGGGCGAGTTGCCGGGCGGGAGAGGTCATGCAGAGCATCTCGCGCTGCTCCCGGTCCGCCGAGGTGCCGAGGCCGTGGCCGACGAGTGTCGTGGTGTCGAAGCCCAGGTCGTTGCGGACGAGGAGTCCGTTGCCGAAGTCCGTGCGCTGCTCTTCCGGGACGCCCACCGGGTGGTAGCACTTGGTGTTCGGCCCGCCGGCGCCCTTCGTCACCGGGTCGAACAGGACCGTGTACTCACTGCCCAGCTGCGACTGCAGCCGGTTCGACCAGTCCGCGCAGGCCTCGTTCAGCGTCATGAAGGCGGGCTTGCGGTCCTGGACGCTGCGCACCAGGGCGTCCGGGGCCTCGTCGCCGTCGTCGCCGTGCTGGGTGTTGCCGCCCGCCATGTTGAACTGCCCGATGGTGTACGACGCCGCGGCGGCCGGGACGGCGCCGGGCTCCGTCGGGGCCGCGGAGGCGGCCGGGCCCGTCCACAGCAGGGTGCTGCCGAGGAGTGCGGCGAGCGAGACGAGCGTCCGCACCGGGCCGCGCGTCCTTCTGGTGGCTCTCGTGGTCATGGTCTCCCCCGTCCGCCCGGCTGAACGGCAGCCGGGCTTGAATGGGCCATGACAGTAGTGACGCCGGGCGGCACGGGCAGCCCCCGGAACCCAGGTTGGCCGAACCCGCGCCCCGGAACGTCCGCGTCCCCGCGGTACCGGAGATCAGCGGCTCAGAAGATGCCGCCCCAGTCCAGGTCGACGATCTGCTTGACGCAGAGGATCAGGAACAGGAGACCGGCGGCGGCCAGCATGACGTTGCTGAGCCAGCCGTTGCGCCACTGCTTCGGCGTACGTCCGGTGTTGAGCAGCCAGAGCAGCGTGAGGGCCAGGAACGGCATGAAGAACGCGCCGAGGACGCCGTAGGCGATGACGAGGCCGAACGGCTCGTCGAGGAAGAGCAGGCCCATCGGCGGAAAGGTCAGCCAGAGCAGGTACGCGCGGAACGGCGCCGACTTCTCGCGCTTTCCGGCCGCGACCTCCTCGACCATGTCCCCCTGGGCCGCGGCGTCGCCGGAGGCGGCGCGCTCGCGCCGCAGCCGCTCCACGAAGTCCGCGAACATCAGACTCACGCCGTGCCACACGCCCATCAGGGCACCGAAGGACGTGGCGAAGAAGCCGATCAGGAAGAGGTTGGCGGTGACCGCGCCGAACTTGTCCTCCAGGACCTCGCCGAGGTCGATGAGGCCCCGGTCGCCGGAGTTGAGGGCGATGTTCGTGGAGTGCAGGAGCTCGGCACCGATGATCATCATCGCGACGACGAAGACGCCGGTCGTGAGGTACGCGACGCGGTTGTCGAGCCGCATCACCTTGAGCCAGGTGATGTCGGTCCAGCCCTTGGAGTTCACCCAGTAGCCGTACGCGGCCATGGTGATGGTGCCGCCGACGCCGCCGATCAGGCCGAGCGTGTAGAGCAGCGAGCCGTCGGGCAGGGCGGGGACGAGGCCCGCGAGGGCGTTGCCGAGGTCGGGGGCGACGCGGATCGCGACGTACACGACGATCAGGAACTTCATGCCGATGACGACCGTCATGGCCTTCTCGAAGACCGCGTACCGGTTGAACCAGACGAAGGCGAGGCCGAGCAGGCCGCAGAGGACCGCCCAGGTCTTCAGGCTCGGCCCGTCCGGGAAGAGCGCGACGAGCGGCAGGGCACTGGACGACATCGCCGTGGCGCCGTACACGAAGCCCCAGATGACGACGTAGACCGCGAAGTAGTACGTGGTCCACCGGCCGAGGCTGCGCCAGCCCTCGAAGAGGGTGCGTCCGGTGGCCAGGTGCCAGCGGCCCGTCGCCTCGGCGAGGGAGATCTTCACCAGACAGCCGATGATCGCGGCCCACAGCAGGGTGTAGCCGAACTTGCTGCCCGCGATCAGGGTCGCGACGAGGTCGCCCGCGCCGACTCCGGTGGCCGCGACGACGATGCCAGGGCCGACGTACTTCCAGCTCGCCTTGCGGAGCCGAGGTTCCGCTTCGTCGGCGGTGATGCCACTGCCTGTGCTTTCAGCCATGCCGATCAAGAAAGCGCATCACGGTCCCGGACACAAGAGGTTGGCCAAAGACAGCGTTGACCGGTGCATGCCATGCGTCGACGATGGGCGCGCGCAACGCACCCCGCACGTCGCACTGAACAGCCCCCCCCACCCCGAGGAGACTTCATGCGACTCCGCATACGCGGCAGGAGATCCGCGGCCCTCGCGGCCCTGCTCGCCCTGGCCGTGGCGGCCCCCCTGACCGCCAACGCCTCGACAGGACAGGCCGACCCGGCCCCCCGCAGCGCGGCCACCGCCGCCGACGAAGACACGCGTCAGTACGAGATCCCCCTGCGCGACGACCGCGCCGCGCGCACCGCCCTCGCCCGCACCGGCGTCGCGATCGACGAGGTCGACGCCCGCGCGGTGGTCGTCTCGGCGGACGCGGCCGAGGCCGCGGCGCTCCGGAAGGCGGGCTACGAGCTCAAGCCGCTGGCCGGGCCCCCGAAGCGCGCGAACGGCGAGGAAGTGAAGGTCAAGGACTTCCCGCCCGCCGACGCGAGGTACCACAACTACGCCGAGATGAACGCGGAGATCGACCAGCGCATCGCGGCCCACCCGAACCTGTTCAGCAAGAAGGTCATCGGCAAGTCGTACTCCGGCCGGGACATCGTCGCCATCAAGATCAGCGACAACGTCGCCACCGACGAGGCCGAGCCCGAGGTCCTCTTCACCCACCACCAGCACGCGCGCGAGCACCTGACGGTGGAGATGGCGCTCTACCTGCTGCGCGAACTGGGTGACGACTACGCCACGGACGCCCGGATCAAGAAGATGGTCGACGAGCGCGAGATCTGGATCGTGCCGGACCTGAACCCGGACGGCGGCGAGTACGACATCGCCACCGGCTCGTACCGCAGCTGGCGCAAGAACCGCCAGCCCAACAGCGGCTCGTCGAACGTCGGCACCGACCTCAACCGCAACTGGGCCTACCGGTGGGGCTGCTGCGGCGGCTCGTCCGGCTCCACTGGCTCCGAGACCTACCGCGGCCCGAGCGCCGAGTCGGCCCCCGAGGTGAAGGTCGTCTCCAACTTCGTCCGCAGCCGCGTCGTCGGCGGCAAGCAGCAGATCAAGGCGTCCATCGACTTCCACACGTACAGCGAGCTGGTCCTGTGGCCGTACGGCTACACGTACAGCGACACGGGCCCCGGCCTCACCCAGGACGACCGTGACGCCCACGCCGCCATCGGCCGGAAGATGGCCGCGAGCAACGGCTACACGCCCCAGCAGTCCAGCGACCTCTACATCACCGACGGGTCGATCAACGACTGGCTGTGGGGCAACCAGAAGATCTTCAGCTATACCTTCGAGATGTATCCGTCGTCCGCCGGCGGCGGCGGCTTCTACCCGCCCGACGAGGTGATCGAGCGGGAGACGAGCCGCAACCGGGACGCGGTGCTGCAGCTCCTGGAGAACTCGGACTGCATGTACCGGTCGATCGGCAAGGAACAGCAGTACTGCACGAGTTGACGCGCGCGGCGGCGCGGCCCCGGACCCACGCAGGGGTCCGGGGCCGCGGCACGCCTCGGGCCGGGCCCGGGGCCTGTCCGGCGGATCAGGGCCTAGTAGAAGGCGTCCTTGCCGATGCCCGCCGAGAGCCCGTCGTACATGATCTTCGCCTCGCCGAGGCACAGGTTCCGCGCGGCGCTGCCCTCCGGGTAGTTGTCGATGCAGGCGGCCCGCAGCTGATGCCAGAGGCGCTCGTCGAGCCACGCCTTGGTCTCCGGGACCGGACTCAGCCTGAGCCCGGTGGCGCCGTGATTGCCGTAGTTGCGGTACCCGAAGTCGTGCTGGGCACAGGCCTCGTAGAAGACGCCGTCCGGCCACCACGTGCAGCCGTCGGTCTCCCAGTCGAACGGCGCGTCGTGCGGGTGGTTGACGAAGTCCAGCCGGCTGAGGCCCATGATGCGGTCGGCCTCGGCGCGGACGTCGGCCGCGGCGGCGTCGGGGACGGTTCCGGCGGCCAGCGCCAGGCAGGCGGTGGCGGCCAGGAGGGTCTTGCGCAGGGTGCTTCGTACTCGCATGACGGAACTTCCCTTCGGGCGGAGTCGATCACTCCATAGAGGTGCCGGGTGCGGAACGGCCACACCCGGGAGACGTCCCTGCGTAGCTTGTCGCTCACGCAGCGTTGCCGGGTCCCAGCGTGGGGCACTCGGGGCGGGCGGCCTAGGAGGTGCCTGTCGCCTTGTCCGACGGGAATCGGGAAACAGCGTCCGACCAGCGACTTCACCCGTCGCCCGGGACATTCGGGGAGTGCCTGCGGCGGCTGCGCGCCGAACGCGGGATGTCGCTGGCGGACCTGTCGCGGGTCGCGCACTACAGCCGCGGTTACCTGAGCAAGGTGGAGAACGGGCAGAAGCCGCCCACCGCCGACGTGGCCCGCGGCTGCGACGAGGCGCTGGACGCGGGCGGCGAACTGGTCGCCCTCGCGCCGCCACCGGCGGGCGGGCGGGGGGCGTGCCCGTATCCGGGCCTCGCCGCCTTCGGACCCGGGGACGCGGCGTGGTTCTTCGGCCGCGAACGGGCCACGGCCGCCCTCACCGCACGCCTCGCCGAGCGGCTGCGCGTGCCGGGCCCGGTCGTGGTCGTCGGCCCCTCCGGAGCGGGCAAGTCCTCGCTCCTGCGCGCCGGTCTGGTGCCTGCGGTGGCGCGCGGCGCGCTGCCGGTGCCGGGGTCGCGGTCGTGGCCGGTGGTCTGTTTCTCGCCGGGCGCGCGGCCGCTGGACAGCCTTGCCGCGGCGCTGGCGGGAGTGACGCGGCAAGGCACCCCAGAGTCCCCCGGCTCCCCTGGCTCCTCCGGCTCCCTTGAGTCGTACGCAGCCGTCGCGCGCTCCGCCGCCCTGCGCACCGGCGGACTCGTGGTGGTCGCCGACCAGTTCGAGGAGGTCTTCACGCTGTGCGGCGCCGAGCGGGAGCGGCGGCGGTTCATCGAGGCCCTGTGCTCTCTGGCCGCGCCCGCCGAAGGTCCCGCGCGGCCACCGGTCCTGGTCGTCATCGGCGTACGTGCCGACTTCTACGCCACCTGCCTGGAACGCCCCGAGCTGGTGACCGCCCTGCGGGACGGGCAGCTTCCGCTCGGGCCCATGTCCCGCGACGAGCTGCGCGAGGCGATCGAGGGGCCTGCCCGGCGGACGGGCCTCGTGCTCGACCCCGGCCTCGCGGACCTCCTCCTGGCGGAGCTGGGCGTCCACGACGACGACCGGCCGCCGCCCGACGCGGGCGTGCTGCCCCTGCTGGCCCACGCGCTCCTGGCCACCTGGCAGCAGCGGGACGAGCGGGACGACCGGATGAGCGTGGGCGGCTACCGGCTCACCGGCGGCATCCGGGGCGCCGTCGAGGCGACCGCCGAGCGCGTGTACGGCCGCCTGGCCCCCGCCGAGCGGACCGCGGCCCGGCACCTCCTCCTGTCCATGGTGCGGATCGGCCCCGGTCGGCAGAGCACGCGGCGGCGGGTCTCCCGCGAGCACCTGGCCGCCCTGCTGCCCGGCGCGGACACCACGCGCCGCGTCGTCGACGCCTTCGCCGACGCCCGGCTCCTCACCCTGGACGAGGAGGGCGCCCAACTCGCCCACGAGGCCCTCCTGTCGGCCTGGCCCCGGCTGCGCGGCTGGATCGACGCCGACGCCGCGCGGCTGCGCGACCGGCAACGGCTCGCCGAGGCCGCCGACGCCTGGGCGTCCTGCGGACACGATCCGGCGGCGCTCTACCGCGGTACGCAACTCGCCCTGGCCACCGAGGCGCTGGCCGGCACGCACACCGACCGCGCGACACCGGAGCGGCGCTTCCTGGCCGCCGCCCGGGCCGCCGAGGGACGGCACGCGCGCAGGCGCCGCGGCGCCCGTGCGG
>NZ_LIPN01000081.1 GCF_001418325.1 Streptomyces atriruber
GGTGGTGTTTGCTGCCCGGCCTGCCCCGGTCGACGGGGCTTCGTCCGGTCTTGGAGCCCCCTTTTAACGCCCGGATGTGGGAGCCGTCGACGGCCGCCCGGGAGAAGTCCAGGGCGTCCACACTGCGCAGCTTGACCAGGAGGACCTCGTGCAGCCGGGGCCACACAGCGGCCTCGGTCCACTCGGCCAGCCGGCGCCAGCAGGTCATGCCCGAGCCGAAGCCGAGTTCCTGCGGCAGGTGTTCCCAGGCAATCCCGGTGCGCAGGACGAACAGGATGCCCTGGAACACCAGCCGGTCCGGATGCCGCTTGCGCCCGGGGTGCAGTGCCCGACGCTCGACCTTGGGCAGCAGTGGCTCGTCCACCCCCCACAGCTCGTCGTCGACTTCCCACGGCTTCGGCCGAGCCACCCAGCACCCCCAGATCATCCGCCCCGGAGTGATCCAAGCACCCTGAAGATCATTTTGTTAGGAGTTCTAAGAGCCCGTCTCGGAACCCTCTCAGATGGTGCTAGGGCGGTCTCTCAGGAACGGCTAGAAGCCACCTGAGTTCCGTTTTGCAGCTGTATGACTGAAGGGAAACCCTATCGCGTTGAAGGTATTTCCGATGCCGCATTGTGAGCTACTTCATGGCGCGTTCACCGAGCCCATGATCAAGTAACTCTAAAGAGCGTGAAAGCGGCGCATTTCTGTCAAAAGTTACGGCCGCTTCATGTTGCGCGAAAAGACGTAAGGAGAATTTACGTGAAGCGTAATATCCTGCGAGTAAGTGCGGCCACCGCGATGGCCGCAGTCGCCTTTGGTGTTGCGGAGCCGGCCGCTTCGGCTGTTGAACATCACCGCACTGAGAACCTCGTCGCCGCCGCGGAGGCCGGGGCTGAGTTCGGAGCCGCCGAAGCCCGAACCCTGCTGAACGTGCCCAAGTTCCGCGCCGAACTCGCCCCCGAAGCCGAGGCCGCCCTGCATGCCGTGGCCGACGGCAGCGCTACCCAGGAAGAGCGCATCGCCGCCCGTGCGTCCGCCGTCAGCACGTTCTGGAATCTGCTCAAAAAGGCTGGTCCGTCCGTCGTCAAGTCGGCAAAGAAGGCAGCCGGCAAGTTCGCCACCTTCCGGAACTGGGTCAACGGCCTGTCCTGGTACAACCCGATTAAGCTGGCCTGGCAGGCTGCGGGTGCTGAAACTCAGTACCAGATATGGAAGTACGTCCACGACCACATCTGACGCATAAGCCGTAGGGGCCGAATACGCTCCCCGTATTCGGCCCCTCGGTTGTTCATCTGTTCATCGCCGTCGGCTGCGGAAAGGCCTCGACCTATGAAACCCTCGCGCCCTACTCATCCCGATATTGCGGTCGGTTCGTCGCCCGGAAACCGCACTGAGACCGTGATCGGCACCCTTCTGCTCACGGCTTTCGTCGGCTTCCTATGCCTGTTCGTCGAGGACGTCCGGCACAATGACGCTCTTGCCGCTACCGGCCGTGTCCTGCACTGGGCTGGGGGAGCGGGCATCATCGCCACCATCATCATCACCCGTACCGTGTTGCGGCGCTGGAAGTCGGGGTTCGACTGGATTTTTGCCGCGATGTGGACCCTCCTCACGATCCTGACCTGGATGAACGGGGACCTTTGATCCAGCAGAGCCGATTTCACTGAGCGCTTCGCCCTGTGAGGCGTGTTTGGTCCGGGGGTCAGGTGCCGTGCCAGTTCGGGGTGGCTTGGCCGGTGATGCGACGGGCCATGAGGTCGATCATGGCGAGATGGGTCATGGCTTTGGACCGGTGCGGGAGGGTTTCATAAGAAGTCGTCGCTACCGGACCGGCCGCCGTGATCCTGCATCGGGCATACCTCCAGGGCTCCGTCGCCGATGATGAACTGACTCTTCGACAACTTCTCGACCGCCTCACGCAGCCGTGCCAGGATCCGCTCGTACTGCACCACGCTGACGCTGCCGACCTTTTCCGAACTGGGCACCACAACTCACCCCCTGTCAGGCTGGAGCACGGCGCCCGCAGCCGTGAAGAGGAACCCCGACCCGCTCTGTACCGGCAGAATCCGCCCGCCAACCCGCCCCGCAAAGGCGTACCGACACGGTGCGCGGAGCACCCGCAAGCTCTCCGTAAGACCCGCTGCCGGGCTGCTGCGAACGGAGAGCTCTGTGTGTATCAGGCCCTCCCCCCCCGTGGCGCGTGTTCGAGATCAACAGGGGTTCAAAGATGGTCTCTAAGACGCTGTTTCATTTGGTGATGCGGCGGTGGCATATGAGGGTTGCCGCGATGGCGGTGAAGGCGAGGAAGTGCTCGGGCTTGCGTGCGTAGCGGCGGTGGAGGCGCCGGCATCCGGACAGCCAGGACACGGTCCGTTCCACGACCCAGCGGTGCCGGCCCAGGCGTTCGGAGGACTCGGTGCCCTTGTGGGCGATGCGGTGGCGGATCTGCCGTAAGGAGAGCCAGCGCCGCAGGTGGGGATAGTCGTAGCCCTTGTCGCCGTGGAGCTTGGCGGGCCGCTGGCGCCGGGGGCCGCGGCGGGAGCGGATGGGCGGGATGCCGCGCACCAGCGGGATGAGCGCCTGGCTGTCGTGGAGGTTGGCGGCCGAGATCCCGAGCGAGATCGGCAGGCCCTGCCGGTCGACGATCAGGTGGATTTTCGGTCCGCTCTTGCCGCGGTCGGTCGGATTCGGTCCCGTCAGCCGCCCCCTTTGAGGGCACGGACACTGACCGAGTCGATCGCACACCACGACCAGTCCAGCTCCCCGCGAGAGCCGACGAGTTCATCGAGGACCAGGCGGTGGAGCTTGGCCCACACTCTCGCCTCGGTCCACTCGGTGAACCGGCGCGGTCACCCCCGACAGGCCGAAACCGGGCGGCAGTTGGTGCCACGTGCATCCCGAGGTCGCCACGAAGATGATCGCGGCCAGTACCTCCCGGTCA
The DNA here is from genome assembly GCF_001418325.1 of Streptomyces atriruber. Taxonomy (GTDB): domain Bacteria; phylum Actinomycetota; class Actinomycetes; order Streptomycetales; family Streptomycetaceae; genus Streptomyces; species Streptomyces atriruber. The sequence continues at coordinate 2,925 of NZ_LIPN01000081.1, forward strand.
CCGCACCGGCGCCGGCCGCCGCCCTGCGGGCGCTCCGGAGCCGGCGGCACCACCCGCTCGAACAACTCCCACAGGCTGTCCGGCGCCATCCGCTCAACAAGAGAGGCAGTCACCACCCCAGACTGCCGCAAGATCACACCAAACGAAATGGCATCTAAAGACTGTCGGTATGGGGCGGGAGGTATCCGGTGAGGGCCATGTTGTGGAGGCGTGCGGTGCCGAGGATGGCCTGGTGAACGCCGCTGCCCTTGGGGCGGCAGTCCCGCAGGATTTTCCAGTTCTTCAGCCGGGACAGGGCGTGCTCGACGCGGGCGCGGGCCTTGCGGTGCACCTTGTTCTCGGCTTCCTGCTGCGGGCTCAGGGCTTGTTGACCGCGTCGACGGCGGTGAGGGATGAGCAGGCCGGTGCCCTGGTAGCCGCCATCGGCGATCACGGGGACGCCGCGGCAGGCGATGTCGACGCCGGATTCGGTGAAGGCCCGGCAGCCGTTGCGGCTGNNGCGGTCCCGGGTGGGGACCAGGGTGCGGTCGACGATATGGACGGTGTCCTCGCGCTTGCGGCGGGCCGGTGAGATCGCCGGCAGCGGCGCGAGGTGGTCCATGATCCGGTCCGCGGCCGACTCCGAGATCCCGAACAACGGGGCAACCTGCCGCAGCGTCAGGTTTGTGCGCCAGTAGGTGGCCACGAGCAACACCCGCTCTTCCAGCGGCAATCGCTACGGCCGGCCCCGCTGCACATCGCCGCCGCGACGTCGGCACCAGCGCGACCAGCCGGTTGAACTGTGCCGGACTCAGCCCGGTGAACGGCTCGATCCACCAACGCCCCAGCAACCGCATGAGTTACGGGACAACCTCTAGGCGGGATCGCGCCGGACCAGCGCCTTCGACCTCCTTCGGTGGCAATCCAATTCGCGCCGAGAAGCCACAAGAATGCAGTTCAACACCCCTCCTGTGATCTGCGAATCTGGCCTGAATCGCACTGCGGATGGCCGGATGGACGCCGTCTCGGCCGACGGCGACCTGTCGGCAGGGCGAGAACACAGACGGATGGCGGCATCCGGCCCGCTGACGGGCCGGGCCGACTCCTCGCCCAACAGTTCGCGTTGTTGACTTGCAGTGAGGCCTCCGCCGCAGCCGTCCGCTCTAGGCTCACGATCCATGGCAATGGATGACTTGACCGACGGCGAGCTGTGGCCGGTTCCGCCGGCCTGGCTCATGGCCTGCGACCGGTGCGCGCAGCTCTTCCAGCGGATGATCGACACCCGAGAGGCCGTCACAGAAGCCGAGCTGACCTCGCCTGCCGGGGTGGACTGCGACCCGTTCGACTCGGGGCTCTCCGCGCAGCTGGCCTTGGGCCAGCACATGGCGCGCGAACACGTCGAGCTCCTCCCGGACTTCGAGCCCGCGTGCCCGCGATGCGCGACCTGCCGTGAGGATCTAGGGCGGCCGGCCATGTCGGACGGAAGTGTCGGTCGGGCGGCCACGGCGGCGGCTGAACATCGGGCCAGACATCTCATCGTCCCGCCCGTGCTTACTGAGCGGCTCTGATCAGGTCGCCTCGTGGTGATGCGCGCCCGCCCCAGGTCCACGTCGTCACGTGCCTGAGGTGCACGC
>NZ_LIPN01000082.1 GCF_001418325.1 Streptomyces atriruber
GCCCTAGACTGCCCGCATGAAGGATCCGCGCCCCTGCTCGATCGCCGACGCCCTCGCGCTCGTCGGCGAGAAGTACTCCCTGCTCGTCCTGCGGGAGGTGTGCCTCGGCAACGAGCGCTTCGACCAGCTGGTGCGCAACATCGGCGCGCCCCGCGACGTCCTCACGACACGCCTGCGCCGACTGGTGGAGGCGGGCGTCCTGGAGAAGGTCGCCTACAGCGAGCGCCCGCGGCGCTTCCTCTACCGACCGACCCCCGCCGGTCTCGAACTGGAGCCCGTGCTCATGACCTTGATGGCCTGGGGCGACCGCCACCTGCGAGGGGACGGCGAACGCCCGATGGTCCTCGAACACATCTGCGGCCACGAACTGGTCCCCGTGGTCACCTGTTCGGCCTGCGGTGACGAAGTCCGGCACGACGACCTCACCGCGCATCCGCAGGTGCCGGGATGGACGACGGCGGGACCGACGCCACAGCCGCCGGTCGGCCCTCCCACCGTCCCGTAACCCTGGACCGCTACGCTGCCCCACGACGGGGGACGTGATCACCCCCGCGCTCCGGCGTTCCGCCCGCTCACCTCGCAGTCATGTTCCAGCCACGCCGGCCCCGCCTCAGCCACGCCCCTCTATGACCGCTACGACCGCATCCGCGGCCTGATGATCAGTACTTGGACGGCGCAGTTTTCATGTCTTGGCTTGAATCCTTCATCCTCGGGCTCGTCCAGGGGCTGACCGAGTTCCTCCCGATCTCCTCCAGCGCGCACCTGCGACTGACCGCGGCGTTCGCCGGCTGGCACGATCCGGGGGCCGCGTTCACCGCGATCACGCAGATCGGCACCGAGGCCGCCGTGCTGATCTACTTCCGCAAGGACATCGCGCGGATCCTGTCGGCGTGGTTCGGCTCGCTCTTCGGCAAGGTGCCGCGCTCGGACCACGACGCTCAGATGGGCTGGCTGGTCATCGTCGGCTCGATCCCGATCGGCGTCATGGGCGTGACGTTCAAGGACCAGATCGAGGGCCCGTTCCGCGATCTGCGCCTCATCGCCACGACGCTGATCGTGATGGGCATCGTCCTCGGCGTCGCCGACCGCCTGGCGGCCCGCGACGAGACCGGCGGCAAGCACCGCGCGGTACGCCGCCGCAAGGACCTCAAGGAACTCGGCGTCAAGGACGGCCTGATCTTCGGCGTCTGCCAGGCGATGGCCCTGATCCCCGGCGTCTCCCGCTCGGGCGCGACGATCAGCGGCGGCCTCCTCATGGGCTACACCCGCGAGGCCGCGGCCCGCTACTCCTTCCTCCTCGCCATCCCCGCCGTCCTCGCGTCCGGCGTCTTCGAGCTGAAGGACGCGGGTGAGGGCGGCCACGTCTCCTGGGGCCCGACGATCTTCGCCACGATCATCGCCTTCGTGGTCGGCTACGCGGTCATCGCATGGTTCATGAAGTTCATCACCACGAAGAGCTTCATGCCGTTCGTCTACTACCGGGTCCTGCTGGGCATCGTGCTGTTCATCCTGGTGGGCGTGGGTGAACTCAGCCCGCATGCGGGCGAGTCGGCGGGGTGAGCGGGGGGGGGAACCGCAGGTCAGAGGCTCACCTATGGTGCGCCAATTCCTTACATCTTCTCGTAGAACGTCGTAGGTTCTCGCAACGTCGCGCAGTGATTTGCGCGGGAGTTCTCCCAGTAATCTCCCAGTGGATCTCCCTCGACAGCATGGCGCCGCCCTCCGGCCCGCCCACTTGGGAGGTGGACAGACAGGGCGGACGGGCGGGTGGGGTACAGCCGCGGCGCCGAACGGTCGCACGCGGTCAATCAATGAAGAGACCTGCTCCCTCCCCCGCCCCCTTCCCTGTGGTGAGTGGGCGAGCCTGACTCTCGCCCGTCGCGCACGACCCGCTGTACGCCTGCGGAAGGGGTGCGCAGGCCGCACTGAAGCAGCTCAGGCACCGCCGCGGCCTGTCCCTCTCGGACGTCGCCCGGGCCCTCACCCAGTACGCCCAGGAGCTGCACCAGCCACACCTCCCCGCAGTCACGTCCGTACAGCGGTCGGTGGCCCGCTTAGAGGCCACCCGCCCCACGATGCCGGACGAGCGCTGCCAGCCACTCCTCGCCCGCCTCTATGCCCGGACCCCGACACGCGATCCCGCGGTCGGCGCCGGATCGGACCTCGCCGAGCCGCTGGAGGCGCTGCGCCTGTTCGGGAAGAGCAAGCAGCGCATCATCGAGCTGCGGTCGGCGATGGTTCGCGCCGTCACGGACGAGGGAGGCGGGATGCTCGCGTTCCTCGCACCCGGCGTCCAGGCAGGTCTCGCCGCGGCGCCGGCAGATCCGGGCCGCGCCGACGAGGACCTGGTGCGCGGGCTCGCCTCTGTGGTGTCGGACGCCAACGCGCAGGTGGGTTCGCTCCCGTTCGTGCGGCTCCAGCTGATGCTCGCCCCAGCCGTCGAAGCCTGCCGTCATCTGCTGGCCGGGCCGTCCCCCGAGCCGCTGCTCCCCCAGCTCCGTGACGCCTCGGTCGCCGCGAGTGCGCTCGCCGGGCGGCTCGCGTTCGAGACCCGTGACGATGCGGCGTCGCGCGCCCTGTACGCGGAGGCGACCCGGGAAGCAGGCCGACTGGAGCAGCCGTGGCGGCGGGCCGGCGTCCATATGAGCCACGCCCTGGTGACCCTGTACTCGACGCAGGGCGTCGAGCCTGCCCGGCTGCTGGTGGACGAGGCGGTGCGGGCGGCCCGGTCCGGTGATTCGACGCTGGTGAGGGCGCGCGCCCACGCGCTGCAGGCGGAGATCGCGGCGCGTGCGGGTGAGGAGCGGCAGTCGCAGGCGGCGCTGGGGCTGGCCTGGTACGACCTGGACGCCGACCACGACGGGGATCCGGCGCCGACCAGCTTTTCGCCTGGCCATCTGCGCCGCTTCGAGGAGGGTCTGTGAGCTGCATGTCAGGGATCCTGTGACGGCGCATGACCGGTTCGCCCGGTCCGCGGAGGCGCTGTCGGCTCCGCGGGAAAAGCTGCAGCGGGCGATCGTCACGACCGACCAGGCCCTGGCGCGCATCAAGATGCGGGATCCTCGGTCGGCTGCCGAGTTGCTGCACGAGTGTGTGGCCGCTGCGTCGGCGACGGGTGGGCGGGTGCCTGCGATCCGGCTGCGGCGAGCCCGGCAGGAGCTGCGTCCGTGGCGGCGGGAGGACTTCGTCGCCAACCTCGACGATCACCTGCTGGGTGTTCTCGGCGCTTGATCGTCATATGCCGATCTTCGCCGCGTCCTAGGGCATGTCGGACCCTGCGCCCAGGATGATCGGCATGTCCTCCACTCCCCCGGCTGTCGGGTCTGCACGGTCCGCGGATGAGCTGAATCGGCTGATCCGTGCGCTGTGGCCGCATCCTGCGGTGCGCTTGCCGTCGGAGCAGCGGGCCGAGTATGAGGTGCTGGTCGCGGAGTGGACGCGCGCCGAGCAGGCGGAGGCACTGCGTGGGGAGATCGCGGAGGCGGCGTGACTGCCTCGTCGCCTCCTGTTGAATCCCGAACAGACAGGACTTCCGCGATGAGCACGCCCACCCCTGAGGTCACCTACGAACCGCCGTTCCAGGGGGCGGGCCGTGCGCCGCATCGGGATGCGGGCGGCAGGCACAGAAGTACGGCAGCGCAGCCAATGGTCGGCCGTCCTCCCCGTTGTGCGACGTGTGCCTGGCCAAGGTCAAAACCCAGCGCACGTCGGGCGCGTAGATCCTGCCTGCGGCTACGGTCACCGTTCCTCGCAGCAGCCGAGCTCGCGTTCCAGACCGGCGATCTTCGCGTAGTCGGCCCGCGCTACAGAGCGCGACCTTCCAGCAGGCGAGGAGCGGCCTCCCGGCCTACGGTGATCGGGTACCTGACCGCCACCGTAGGGAGTAGTCATGGGCGACGACGGCAACATGGACAAGCTCAAGGGCAAGGCCAAGGAGATGCTCGGCAAGGCCACCGGCGACGGGCGCAAGGAAGCCGAAGGCCAGACGGACCAAGCCAAGGGCGGCGTCAAGGATGCGATGGACTCCATGAAAGACCGCGTCGAGGGCGTGAAGGACTCCCTGAAGCGCGACGACTCCTGACACTTTCCACCTTGAGCCCCGCTGTCACCGGCGGGGCTCTGGCGTGCCCCAACAGCTAGACTCGAACGCATGCCCGATAAGCCGCAACCGTCCCGGCTGGAGAAGCTCCGTGTTGCCGAAGCCTTCCTCCGCCACCAGCTCGGCCAGGCCGAGAAGTGGATCGCCGAGGAGCAGCGGCGTCAGGTCGAGTGGCAGCGCGGCGAGCAGGCACGCCCGCCCCACCGTACTGGGTCCTCGATCGCGGGATCGGCCAGGGCGGACCGCTCATCGAGGTGCACCGCGGGGGCTGCCACGCGGCAGGGAGTCGGCGGCGCACCGTCACGCGGGACGAGGCTCGGCGTGCCCTCTTCGTGGACCAAGTGCGTGCGTGCACTGCCGCCCCGATGCGGAGCTTGAAGGCCCGGATTGACGCGAATCTCCCAGCCCTCTATCCACCACCTGGCAGTCTGTAGCCATGGTTGAGCCACCCGACCGAGATCCCGACACCGCCGACCAGCTAGACCCGGTGGATTACGCCCAGACCCTGTTTTCCGGTCTGAAGACCGAGGGGCGTGTCTTCGATGACATCGAAAACCTACTTGAGTACCTCCGGGATGGACACGTGCACTGGCAAGATGAGACGGGCGAGTGGCAGACAGGGCTCGATAACGAGACCTAGTCCCTGTGCCGGGTCGGGCTGGAAGACGCGGAGCAGCTGCTCGACGACCCGTCGCGGGTGACGTGGCGCGGCGGCCGAGCGCACGAGTACGAGGCTGCATAGCCCAGCCCACCCCTGCCTGCACTACGGCGGTGTCCTACAGGGCCGACGTGCACTCGACCTCCTGACGGCCGCCGCCCTCGGCGAGCTCCTTCAGCGCGGACGCCTCGGCCTTGTCGACGGCCAGAGACCACCGCAGCTTCGGGCCTGCGCTCCGCACGCTTCCAGCGAATCGTCACCGCGCAGGGCTCCGGTGCCGAGGCAGCGCTCGCCCGCTACTACGACGCCGCTCTGCCCCCAGCCCACATACAGACCGGCAGGAGTTCCATCACGTGGTAGCGACGGCCAGCGAGAGGATGCGCACCGTCGGCGTCGTCCAGGAGGGCGAACCGATTCTCGCCAAGACGGTCCGCACGTTCGACCTACCGACCGAGGCGGAGGATGCGCGCAGAGTGGTCGCCGAGCTCATCTCCGCTTGCGAACGCGCTTCGATGGTCCACGCGTTCGGGAAGGGGATGGGGATGGCCGCCCCGCAAATCGGCATCGACCGGGCCGCGGCGATCGTCCGCACCCCCGACGGCGAGTCGATCACCCTGTTCAACCCGACCATCGTCGAGGTCGCCGGACACCGACGAGCAGTACGAGGGCTGCCTTTCCTTCTTCGACGTGCGTGGAAAGGTTCCTCGGCCGCTGGCTATCTCCGTCGAGCACACGGATATCTACGGCACGGAACGCATCACCCTCTTCGAACGAGGGCTCGCCCGGCTCGTCGCCTATGAAGTCGACCACCTGCACGGGAAGTTGTACCGATCGCGCCTGCGGGAGGGAGTCGAGCCGATCCCGGTCCCGGAGTATCACGGCACGGGCAAGACCTGGCAGACAGGGCTGCGGGTTGAGACGATCAAGTTGCTCGGCGAGCGTGTCCACCCGAAGACCGGCCACCTGATGTCCTACATCCTCGCCAAGCCGCAGATCCGCATCACCGTCGGCGGCCTGCGTTACCTGCACGGCAAGCTGGGTGGAGTGGCGCCGCTCCGGTTTGAGCAGCTGCCGTTCCGCGACGCCGGCTGGTTCCTGGCGCGCTGTGGCCCCCACTCCCGCGGGTGGGGGCTTCGTCGTGCGCTGCTCTGCGGGCTGTCCCGTATGCCTGAGTGGGTGTCCGGCGGGAGTCGTGATCGTTGCGCGGGGTGATCGGCTACGAGAGCGTGGAAGGTAGTCGCGTGCTGGTGTCAGTGCGGGCCGAAGCCACCTGCTTCCGCGTCAGGTTCTTTGCTCGGTGCAGGTCCACACCACGCAGGTCCGCCTCGTTCAGGCGCACGCCGCGCAGGTTCGTATTGCTCAGATATGCGCGGCGCATGTCGGCGTAGTTCAGGTCCGCGCCGCGCAGGTCCGCGTCACCTAGATCCGCGCCCCGCAGGTCCGTGGCGGACAGGTCCACGCCCGTCAGGACCGACTGCCTCAGGCCGGCCCTGCTGAGGTTTGCCCCGTTGAGTTCCGTGCCCGTCAGGTCTGTGTGCCTCAGCCTCGCGTTGCTCAGGTTCGCACCTTGCAGGTTCGTGTCGCCCACTTTCGCGTCGGTCAGGTGTGCCCCGCGCAGGTCCGCCTGGACCAGCTCCGCGCCGCGCAGGTCCGCGAAGCTCAGGATTACACCGCGCAGGTCCCCGTCGAGAGACGCGCCGCGCAGGTCCGCGTTGTTGAGGAACGCATCGCGCAGGTTCGTATTGCTCAGGTCTGCGCCGCGCAGGTCCGCGTGGCTCAGGTTCGCGTTCGGCAGTTCCGCGTCCCGCAGGTTCACGTCGCGCCAGAACGCTTTTGCTCGGGGGCTGGGCCCGACGTCCAGATCGGGAAGCTTGGCGGCGTGGAGGTCAAGGCGGAAGGCGCCGTCCCGAGTTGTGTCGCGGGCGGCGAGCACCGTGAGCGCAGCGTGGACGTCGGCCGGGATGTCCTCGCCCTTCGCCGGGGGTTCGGCGGCATGGATGCGGACATAGGTGGCCAAGACATTGGCGATCGTGGGCTGGTCACGGCGGGAGTCCTGCATGATCCGCTGCAGGGCGTAGATGCCACCAAGCCGCACGTCCATCTTGTCCTCGCCGAGGTTGCCGACCGCCGCGGTGTACCGGTCGGTGATCTGCCCCTCCTTAGTCAGCGCCCGTTCCTCCCGCGCCTGCTCGGTGGCCTGCCTGGTCTGCACGCTTGAGTACCACAGCCCCACCACCGCGACGACGGAGGCGACCACGACGGTGAACAGTTCGATCCGGCGCGCCCAGTCAAGAGGGGGACGTTCATCCGAAGTGCGGGGCGTTCTCGTCCGCGGCGGGCGGGTGGCGTTCCCTCGGGCACGGGATGAGGCCCGGGTGGTGAGACGGGCGACACGGCGTAACCGGGGACGGCGAGGTGTGGGAGGCATACCTGCATTTGATCGCGAACGTCCGCGCTGCCGAAGCGATTTTGGTCATGGCCAGTCGCCCGACTCGATGCTGCGAACGGCTCGATCAGCTCCCGGGCCACCTGCCGAGAGCACCCTGCCCATCCCTAGTCCACTAACCAGCAATCACACCAATTGCGGGCGCGTCCTTTAGGCGTCGAAGTGGTACCGCAGCCGGTAGAGCTGAGGATGGAGCACCATCTCGTTGATCTCGACGACACGTCCTGCGGCATCGCGGGCGGTCCGTGTGATGTGGATGATCGACTCGCGGAGTCTCAGGTCGAGTTGGTCGGACTCGTCGATCGTCGATGGGCGGACCACCACGTCTTCGGCGAAGTGGGCGGGTGCGTGTCCGAGTTCAGCGAGTCGCGCGCAGGTGCCGCCAGGCCCGGTGTCGGCCTGTGTGATGGGGGTGCCGTGTACGAGGTCGTGCGGCAGGTACGAGGTGGCCATCTGTACCGGCTGGCCGTCGATCTTGTAGGTCCGGCTGCGCCTCACTACGAGCGCACCATCGCCGAGGCCAAGCGCTTGAGCTACGTGATCAGGTGCAGCGATCTCGTCGACGTGGACTTCGGCGACGTCCGCTTTCTGGATGGCGCGACCAGCTCCCCAGACGTCGCGGCTGAGCCGCTGGGGGCTGGTCCGGATGATGCGCTCGTCGCCTGCCGTCATGCTGCCGCCTCCCGGTTCGCTCGCTGCGCCGACGGTAGCGCAGCCCGTCGGCCGCGTAGGCGGAACTATCGCGTAACGCGGTACTTCCCCTTCGCCCACTTCCCGAAGTACCGCGCTGCGCGTCTCGACTCGTGGCGACGACTCCGAAAAGCTTGGCGTGGAGGACGGCGGGCGCGGCCGACTGCTGATCGACCACTCCCGGCCATATTGGATTACGTCGGGCAGGGGTGCGCGCGGGAAGTTGCGGCGTGCTTCTCGTTCCGCCCTGTGGGAAGCGGGAGGTCAGAACCTGCACGTCAGAACCTGGCAATCTTCTAACTGTTGGGTTCTTCCCTACCCCGGGAGTAGATCGGCGCTTCCGGAAAAGGCGCACACATCATGTCGCATTGTCGCCGTCCAGGTAAGTTCCAGAAACGCGAAACGGCCGGGCGTATGCCCGGCCGTCGCGACCAGCGAGTTCGCACCTCGCTGATCATCAACCCGCTCCATGTCAGGAAGTAGGTCGTTCATGAAAGTACATAGCGATTCACGGTTAAGCAACGCGTACAGCGGTTCACCGACGGGGCTTCCCGTACAGCGTCCGCGGCGGGCGTTGGTGGACGGCCAGGAGGTGTGGGTACGTTGCCCGTCGTGCTGCGTCACCGATCATGTGGCAGAGAACGAGCGTTTCCTGGTCGACGTGTCGCACGCATCCGCGGCGGTGGATCTGCTGGTGCCGCGGCAGGGCGGTTCGCTGCAGCTGCTGGCGTCGGCGCGGGTGATGGCGTCGGACAGTGGTAGCGCGGAGGGGCGGGCGGCGTTCGTCGCGGTGGACTTCGAGGATGTGCAGGCGCTGTACCCGTCGCCCGCCGAGGCGGATGCGGCAGCCGACCGGGTGGCCGCCTTCGATCGCAGCTGCGGGCGCTCGGTCGGGTGGCGGGTGGTCGTCGTGACTGAGGACTTCGATCCCCTGTTCACCAATCCGCATATCCCCCGCCCGGACCTGACCGTGGAGTCCATGCGCGCCACCGTCGAGCGGCTGGATCCCTCCCGGCTGGTGCAGTTGGACGCCGACGCCCGGCGCGGGGAGCCGACGTTCCTGCCCGCATGGTCGCTGTGGGTGGAGCGGAATCGGTTTCCGGAGGTCATGCGGCGCGTCCACGAGCTGGAGGTCGCCATGGGCCAGGAGCACACCCTGGAGGGAGGGAGGGCGATCGCCGGGGAGATGAGCGAGCTGCTGTACACGGTGTCGGATCGGCTGCCATGGGCGCGGAAGTCGGTGCGGCGAATCGACGGCGAATAGGCGCCTGGATTAGACCACTTGGCCCCCTTGCGCCACATAGAATTTCAGGCAAAACGGCAGCGGCCGGACGGGGGCTATCCGTCCGGCCGCTCTGCGTCAGGAACCAGTTGTGACGGTACAGAGCTGTACCCGTCACTGGCAGCTGTGGCGGATGAAGCGGTGAAGATACGCCGGTCGCGCCCCGAGGCCGACTTCACGATCATTCCCAACTCTGCGCTCCGCGACGACCGGTTGAGCTACTGCGCTCGCTCGCGGTGTCCTCGCCGAGCTCCTATCCCGCCCGAACGGGTGGGAGACAAATGCCGACGCCCTGTCCGAGCGGGCACGCCGTCACCGCGGAGATGTCGTCGGCGAGGGACGGCGCGGCTTGCGTGCCGCCTTCAAGGAGCTGGAGGCGGCGGGTTACATGGTGCGCCGCAAGGAGCAGGCCGAGAGGGGCCGCTTCGTCACCGTGCTGGAGGTGTACGACACTCCGCAGCACCGGGGTACCGCTGACGGCACGTCGGTCAGCGTGACGTCGGTCGACGGGCCGTCGGCGAGCGGTACGTCTTCAGTAAGTACTGACCCACGAAGTACTGATGAAGAAGATGCTGGCGACCAACATCCCTCCTCACTCGCTTCCGCTCGCGAGGGGCACGCAGGCCAGCAAGATCGCGCTTCCGAACTCGATCGCATGTACGCGGCGGCGAACCAGCTCGACGACGAAAGGCTGCGTCGATTCCTGCTTCAGTTCGAGCAGAAGCGCCCCAGGGCGTACCGAGACTGCCGGAACAATGCAATCGGGCAGATCCGGCGGGAGTCACCTGACGTCCTGAAGAGCCAGCGGTCCGTCCGGGAGATCGACCTGCTCAGCTACAAGTACGCGCTGCTGCACTACGCCGATAGCGGGCTGCCGTCGTGGCTCGTCCGCTTTCCGCTGCGATCCGTCGCCTGACCTAGCCGTGCCGCTGGAGGAAATGATGAGCGAAACCGCTGATGCTCAATCGCCGGTCGCGGGTGCGGTGGTGCAGCGTGAAGGCCGCGTCCTCCTGGTCCGCCGCGCGTTCCGGAGGCCGCTCTGGTCTGGCAGTTCCCGGCGGGCAAGGTCGACGGGGGTGAGAGCGCCGGGGAGGCCTCGGCGCGGGATCCGTTGGAGGAGGCCGGGGTTGTGGTGGAGCCGCTGTCGATGATTGGTGAGTGGGGTGCATCCGGTGTCAGACGGAATGCCCCAGCCGGCTCCGTCCGTGCGGGGACAGCTGGGGCATCCTCCCTACCAGCCTGTCGTGACGGCTCCGAGTGCTATGGGTGCGGCGACGAGTGCTAGCAGGTTGATCCACGTGGCGCGGTCGGCTCTCCTCACTGTGAGTCGGGTCGCAACGACTGCGGCAACGACGCCTAGCGGGAAGAGGATTGTGAGGCATTCTTCCGTACCAGGGGGTGATCCGCCGATGTGTTCCGCGACCCGCGAACCGAAGTAGCCGGTGAAGATGGCGAAGAGGGCCTTGTCAGCGCTGAGCCACTTGTTCTCCATGTGGGCGATGATCGTGCCCCAGCTGGCTCCTTCGGACCGCTTCCGGGTGGCTGTGGTGATGCATGCGACCAAGAGAACGGCTGTTCCGCATATGAATGCCCAGCGCAAAGCCTCTGCCAGCGTGTTCACCGTCTCCCCTTACCAGCAGTTCTTGATGACGCCGTCGACTCCCAAGAATCCGATGGCTATGGCACCCAGGCCGGCTCCGGCCTCTTCGAAGACCTCCGTAATACCCTTCTTGAATGTTTTGCCCTTCTTCTTCTTGTCGCGGATCTTTTTGATGACCTTTTTGATGCCGCCGAGCTGGTCGATCGCCTTCTTCATCTTGTAGATCTTGACGACGGCGAAGATGTTGGAACCGATGGCTTGAAGGATTCCCGCCGCACACTTGGTGCCGCTGAATTTTCGGCTTGCCGAGGCTTCACCGTCGCTGGCGGCCAGTTCCTTCTGCAGCCACTGCTCCACGGCTTCCTGCCCCTTCTCCAGGACATCAGCGGGGATGGTGTCGATGACGGCGAAGGCATTCTCGATTCCTACGAGGACTTCATCTTCGGAGCCGAGCTGTTCCAGTTGATCGTCTTCCAGGCTGAGCCTGTTGGTGGCCAGCGGGGAGGTCTGAGCGTTCGGCGCCTTCGTCCGGCTGCTGTCGAGGGCTGCTGCAGCGTTTGCCGTGCCGACGCCGGATACGGCTACGGCACCTGCGACGGCTGCCGAGATGACGGTGGTGCGGATACGCCAGCTCTTACGGTTCACGTTTAGCCTTCCGTGCGAATGTGCGCGCGGTGGGTTCTGGTGAAGAGACTGGGTCCACAACCGGTGTGGCTTCACAGAGTTCCCCTCTCGCACGCCAAGTTCCCCTCAGGCAAGTGAGTTTGCATCACCGAGGGAGAGCAGAACGGAGATTAGCGCGCTTTAAAAGAGGAAGCAAAGCCTCAAGGAATTCCCTATCAGCGCCACTTGACGCCGCATTACTTAGTGCTAGGAATTCCCTATCACCGAGGCTTGTCGGCTATCGTCGCGCTGCGGATCGTGTTCTGCGGGGCTCAACACTCATGTGTCCGCACGGAAATGGGTGCGCCACGCCGCCTGATGAGTAGTTGCCGGCGCTGTCCAGCCGCCTGCCGGTCGTCTCTGCTGCGCCGCGTGGGCCCGTAATCGCCTTGCTGCAGCAGGCGTGCCGTCGGGCGGCTGCTGGCGTCTCTGCGCGCCCGCCTCGTTCGTGTGCTGCCGAGCCTCGCGGTCCGGTCGGACTCCGCCTGTATGGAGTCGATGGACCCCAAAGAACTGTGGCGAACCGGCCAGGATCAGACGCAGCCGGTCAAGTGCCCGCGCTGCGGTCTGCCGTGGGAACCGGTGCCGACGGACGACCACGACCGGGTAATGCTGGAGCCGGACTTCTATGCGCCCGCTCACACGGTGCCGCCGCGGCAGCGCTGGTATGTGCGGCAGGGCTGGGCTGTGCAGGACGACTCGTGCCCGCGGCCGAGTCGGCAGTGCCGGATCGCGCATGCGCTCGCTTACCCGGAGCAGGAGCTGCCGGATCTGTGGGGCTGGCTGACGGCGCTCCGGGAGGAAATCCCGCGACAGGCGGGCCGGCTGTTCCAGCGGCTCACTTCCTACTGTCCCTCGAAGGACTTGAGTCTGGCCGTGTCGGGGTCCCGCCCGGGTCTCCAGGAGTACGGTCGCCTCATGGATGATGCGCGGCGGGATGCGGCCCCGAAGCCGCGGCCTGACTATCCGCCGAAGAAGCCGCCGTCTCCACCGCCACCGGATCCTCCGACGAAGCAGGCTGCGGCTCCTGCTGTGCACCGGCGTCCGACGGTGCTGATCGCGAACCGTCGTGCGGCCAACTGGGCACTGGAGAACGCTCCATGGTCCGAGAAGAAGGCCGCGGTGCGGGTGGTGGAGCAGCTGCGCGCCTGGGGGTACCTCGGTGCCGCGGCGCAGCAGGAGAGGTACACCGCCGTGACCCGCGGTCTGGCACGGGCGGCGCTTGGTGATGGCGGGCGCCGCATCACGGTGCACGTCGCCGATCAGGAGGGTGCAGCACTCATCATGGTGCTGTCCCACCGGGATGGGCCGGGCCGGCTGGATGAGTCGTTCCTGCCGTCGGTCGCCGCGCTCGGGGTGCTGTCGTGCGGCGCGGACACCGACGGTGATGAGCCCGGCAACCGGCGCTGGGCTCTGCTGGAGCTGTGACGCTCCTCTGCCCGTTCCTCCAGGAGCCGCTTACGGCCAGGGCGCCGTGATCGTCTGGTTACGATCGGGGGGGGTCGTGTCGGCAGCGTCTGGGCGGAGAGTTGCATGGCCGATCTTGTGCGGGAGCAGCGGTTCGATGTGTTCGTGGACAATTACGCGTTCGCGTTCGTCGAGTCCTGGGATGCGGATCTTCCGGTGGAATTCCCTGATGGGTTCGACGCTGGAGTGTTCGTGAATGCGTTCCCGGGCCGGATCGATGTGGGCAGTGCCGGTAACACTCATACCGCGGCGGTGACGGTGCAGGTGTGGGGCGGCGCTCCGCCTGTGGAGGACAGCGCAGGGTGGGATGCGCAGGGCGAGGCGGGTTTCGCTTCGGTAAGTGGTGATGTGGCGGTGTGGACGCCGTCGCTGGGGCGCACTGATGACTTGGTCGAGCTGGGCGGTAAGGGTGCCTGGCGCGTGCGGGTGCATGGTGCTGGGCGTGCCGCGGTCGCCGCTCTGCGGGAGTCCGAGGAACCGGTGGTCGGAGTCGAGCGGTATCTGGTGCAGTTCTTCCCCGCTGGATGACTCATCTGCCGCGGGGACGGCCGGTGTGCACGGCCGTCCCCGGCACCGTCAGTTCGTGATTTTCACAAAGAAGGAGTCGTCCTCGGTGTCAGCGAGGATCCTGTTCTTGGCGTAGTAGCTCTTGAGGAGCAGGCCGACTTTGCCGTTGTCGCTTTCCTTGACAGGCTGGACTGAGAAGTTGAACTTCTTGGCGTCCGGGTCGAAGTCGTGCTCGGCAGCGCCTTCCAGGGTGGACCTGAAGGGGTGCTCGTCGCACTCTCGTGCGCCGCCTTGTGAGTAGTTGTCGCAGGTGGCGGCACCGGCCTTGTCGGGGTTGCCGCTTCCGGTGGAGTTCGCCAGGTACTCGGCTGCATCCCACCGCGGGGCGAGCATGGACATTTTTCGGCTCGTCGGGGGCTTACTGCTCCTAACAAAAGCGTTGGATGTGTCGGTGGGTGATCAGGCAGACGGCGAGTGCGAGGAATGCTTCGTGGATGTCGTCGCGTCGTTCTCAGCGGATGCGCAGGCGGCGGAAGCCGTGCAGCCAGGCGATGGTGGACCGTATTGCAGAGCACGTGTGACGGCATCGGGTCATGCCCGGGCGTGCGGGCGGCAGGCTGCCTGAGCTGCCACTTACCGGCGGGCAAGGTGTGTGCCTGCGCGGCGAGGTCCTCGGCGTGCACCGCGGCCCGCTCGCGCTCGCCCTGGCCTACGAAGCCGGCGACCCTGTTGCGGGGCTACGAAGACGGTAACGGGAGAGGTGGAGGTACTCCATTCGGGTGAATGTGCTCATCTTTGACGCCGGGAGCGGGCACCTTCAACTGAAGGCGCTCGCTGGTTCTCTCTTACTGGCCTCCCGTGTGCGCTGTCACCGCTCGACGTTGGGAGCGCCCCGTGCACGACACCACAGCCTGCCCCTCTCCCGCGCGTCCCAGCGGCGCCGATGTCGTCCTGGACATCCTGCGTGACGAGGGCGTCGGGTACATTTTCGGCAACCCGGGTACGACCGAACTTCCCCTGCTCCAAGCCCTGGAGAACCACCCGGACCTCTCGTACGTGCTGGCGCTGCAGGAAGCGTCGGCAGTTGGCATGGCCGACGGGTACGCCCGGATCTCAGGACGCCCGGCGGTCGTCAACCTGCATGCCGCTGCGGGCCTGGGCCATGCGATCGGCGCGCTGACCAACGCCGCAGCAGCCCGTGTGCCGTTGGTGATCACCGCCGGACAGCAGGACCTGCGTCATCTCTTCCACAATCCCGTCCTGGCCGGGGACCTTGCGGGTCTCGCCCGCCCCACGGTCAAATGGTCCCACCAGGCGTCTACCCGGGACGACGTCGGCGAGGCAGTGCGGCGGGCGTTCCACATCGCGACGACCCCACCGACCGGACCAGTCTTCCTCGCCCTGCCGATGAACCTGCTGGACGAACAAGGAGCACCTCCTCCTCCTCGTATCCCCACAAGCCCGCCCTCCGCAGCGCCCATCGAACAGCTGATGCCGCTGCTGCGCCGCGAAAGGGCCGGGAGCACCGCCCTTGTATACGGGGACGAACTCGCCTACGCAGCCCCCGCCGAGGGCGTGGCGCTCGCCGAGACCCTCGGAGCAGACGTCTGGGGGCCCGGCTGGCCTGCCGCCAACCCCTTCCCGACCGCCCACACTCGCTGGCGCGGATTCCTCCCCACCCACGTCGCCGGTATCCGCGACACCCTGGCCTCCTACCGCACGGTTCTTATCGTCGGGACGCATGTGTTTGACCGCTATTACCCCTACGAGGCGGGCCCCATCCTGCCCGAGGGCGTCACCAGCATCCAGATCACCGCGGATGCGAACGCACTCGGTTTGAGCGCACCACTGGACCTGGCGCTGCACGGAGACCTGAAACCCACCCTCACCGCGCTGATCAGCGCACTGGGCAACTCCGAGGCACCCGCTTCCACGGTTGCCGAAGCAGCCACGACGCACGGGGAAGCCGCAGGGGGTGAGGGGTCGAGCGCGCTCAACTGCACCACCCTGGCGGACGTGCTGGACGACTGGCTGGCCCCGGACATCGTCGTGGTGGACGAAGCGCCCCAAGCGGCCCGTCACCTTCGTGCAGCTATGCACCTCGCCCCCAAGCAGTACCAGTGGGTGGCCGGGGGGCTCGGCTGGGCCATGCCGGCCGCCGTCGGAGCCAGTCTGGCGCGCAACCGCGGCCGGGTCCTGTGCACCTTGGGAGACGGGGCCGCCATGTACTCTCCGCAGGCTCTGTGGACGGCGGCCCAACTGCGTCTTCCTGTCACCTATGTGGTCGCCAACAATCAGGAGTACAACGTCCTCAAGGCCAATTGGCGGCACCGCAATCCGGAAGCCACCGGATTCATCGGACTCGACCTGCGCGAACCCGCACTTGACTTCAGTGCGTTGGCTACCGCCATGGGCGTCGCTTCCCACCGCGCCGAAACCCTAGACGGGCTCCGCGACATTCTGCGCGAGCCGTCTACCGGCCCGCGGCTCATCGACGTCGCCCTCCCGCCCGACAACTGAGCGTTCAGATCATCCAGTTGCCCACCACGCGGGTCTTCTTGAACTGCCCGTCGCATGTGAGGTGATGGTCGGGTCTGTCAATCGAACGGTGCAGCCGAAATGTTCGAGGCTACTGAGCTTTGAGGCGTGTTGTTGCCGGGGGCTGAGGATGTGCGATCGTCGGGAGTATGCCGATTGTGTGAGGAAAGGGAGCCGGTTGGACCGCGCATTGGGGGGCTTAGAGGTGCTAACAAAGCCGTTGGACGTGGCGGTGGGTGATCAGGCAGACGGCGAGGCCGAGGAAGGCTTCATGGATGTCGTCGTGTCGTTCCCAGCGGATGCGCAGGCGGCGAAAGCCGTGGAGCCAGGCGATGGTGCGCTCGACAACGTAGCGGAAAATGCCCAGGCCAGTGCCGTGTGGCTCGCCTCTCTTCGCGATCACGGGGCGGATTCCGCGCCGCCAGAGCAGGCGGCGGTACTTGTCGTGGTCGTAGCCACGGTCGGCCAGCAGCGCGTCGGGGCGCCGACGCGGTCTGCCGACCTGGCCCGCGACGGCGGGAATCTTGTCGAGCATCGGCTCGAGTTGGGTGACGCCGTTGCGGTTTCCGCCGGTCAGCGACACCGCGAGCGGGATGCCCTGTCCGTCGACGACGAGGTGGTGTTTACTGCCCGGCCGTGCGCGGTCGACCGGGCTGGGCCCGCTTTTGGGCCCCGTCGGACGGCCCGCACGTGCGAGGAGTCGATCACCGCCCGCTCCCAGTCCAGCTGGTTCTTGGACCGCAGCTCGTTCAGCAGCAACTGGTGGCCGAGCCGAAGCCGAGTTCCTGGGGCAGGTACTCCCACTGGATGCCGGTGTGCAGAACGAACAGGATCCCGCACAGGGCCTGCCGGTCCGGCACCCGCGGTCTGCCCTCGACCAGCTTCGGACCCGACTTCGTCAGCAACGGCTCGACCAGCGCCCACAGTTCGTCTGACACGATCCACGGCCGCGACTCACGGTTTCCCATACCCAGACCTACGAGACAGCAGGCCGAGAGTCTCATGATCAGCAGCTTTTGTTAGAGCCTTTTAGCGTCCAGGGGGCGGGGGGTGCGAGGCTTACGGTGGGCTGGTACACGGCGAAAATCCCGTCGTGCCCGCCGCCACCTTGGCCTGCTTTGGCGGTGACGGTGTGGGCGAACGACTTTTTGATCTCGGCTTGCCCGAAGGTTGTGGTACCGGGCAGGTTGCCGCGGTAGGTGTAGCGGGCTGCGGCAGGCCAACTCTGTAGCAGGCGGCGGTGCTGCCGACCCTTTGTCGTCGAGCTGCGCGTAGTCGGCTGCCGGACCCAGCGTCTCGGCTGCGGTGAGGCGTGACTGGGCTTCCCGCGCTCGGCCTCGCAGTTCGTTGAGCGCCGTCTCGTCCTGAAGGTCTCCCAGGGTGGGTCGTGGCGCACCGATTGGCAGCGCACAGGTCTCAACGCTGAGCCCTGAGTCGTCGTCAGCTGCTACTGCCCCCGGGGGCTACCGCGGGTAGGACGGCACCGGCCAGTAGGGCCGCTAGGCCGCTCCGGCAGGCCGTACCCAGCCACGATCTTGTCACGGTGTGCTCCCTCAGTCCGGTATTGGGGGTTGGCCCCCTGATCAGCGCAAGATCTACCGAACCGTTGATCATAAAACTGTCCAAGGCGTGCCCGCACACACCAGCGCCCCCGCCCGGTGGTCCGGGTCGAGGGGCGCTGGTGTGTAGCTGCTGGCCCGCCCCGCCGGGCTTGGCGGCTAGTTGAGCCTTTGGCCCATTTTCTTGGATAGCTTCTCGGTGTCCTTTGTGTCCCACCATTCGAAGAGGTGGGTGCGCATAAGGAATGCGAGGTACGTGAGGTGGTCGGGGTCAAGGTCGCCGCTGACGAGGCTTGCTTCTGGACCCTTGTAGTTGAGGGTGACTTGCCATTGCTGGCCTTGGGTTTGGATCTTGAGCTGTACTGTGAGGGTTGGGCGCACCTCAGGTACTCGTAGATCTAGGACTTCGATGGTGAAGCCTGGGTATTCTTGCTGTTTCCCCAGGAGCTTGTTGCGTAGCCCTTCTTCCACTTGTTCCGAGGTCGCCATGGTTGACCCTTCTAGCACGGACCTTTAGCGGATTTTGCAGTGTACTGCACGGAGGCCGTGATGACGCCTTGAGGGGTGATCCCTCCGGGCTTCCCACCGAGGGGGCCACTGTTGTAGACGACCTTGAAGTTCTTCTTGGGATTGGGAGTGCAACCCACTCCGGGCTTGTCCCGGAAGACGACGCCTGGGCTCTGTTCGTAGCCCTTCCAGAGCGTATTACTGATCTTGCTTTTGAAAGACTCGCTCCACCTGCCGCGGGCAGCTATGTGCCGGAATCCCCAGTTCTTGTTTCCGCAGCGCAGGGGGATCTTTGCGGGGCCACGGTTGAACGTGTAGACAATCTTGCTACTGGGCTGCTTGCCCTTGCAGGGCTCGGTGGGCTTCTTTTTCGCGGCCTGCGCAATACCGTCATGCGCTTGAGGCAAAGCGTTGGCTGCTGGCGCGGATAGTGATATGCAGGACACTGCTGCGGCGGCAGCAAGTGAAACCGTGATCGTTCGGTTGGGATGCACGTGAATTCACCCTTCTCCCGGTCCAGTTGGAGGGATCTATGATCGAGCTCCCTCCACTGACACAGAACTCTACGCACATTTTCGCACCAAGATCCACAAGGAAATTCCGTTACGGCGATAGGGGAATCCTTCCGGCTTTCCACCCCCGCGAGCAGAGGAAATCAACCCCACACTTCACCCCACCCC
>NZ_LIPN01000083.1 GCF_001418325.1 Streptomyces atriruber
CGGGGTCTTTCAGGTCGGCGGTGACGAAGGTGACCCGGTCGTCCCCGGCGAAGGTGCCCTCGGCGATGGTGAGCAGCGCGGGGTCGAGGTCGACGCCGACGCTGGTCGCGTCCGGGAACCTCTTGAGCAGCCGGTCCGTAATACTTCCCGTACCGCATGCGAGATCGAGGATGCGGGGTGCGGTGCCGACCACGGCCTCGACCATGTCGAGCATGATCCGGAACCGCTCCTCGCGGTCGGGCAGGTACCACTGCTGCTGCCGGTCCCAGCTGTCCTGCCAGGCGCGCCAGTCGGTGCCGAGCGCGGCGGCGGCCTCGGTGCCGGTCCCCGTTTCCGTCATCAGAACCCCTCCACTACGTAATACCCTGGTACCGCAAGTGGCCATTACCGGCCGACGAGATGACCATAGCCCGCCCTCGTAAGGACTACAAGTGGAACTGGCCTATTACTCGGACTACGCCGTACGCCTGGTCAACAGCGAGGAGCCGGGCCGCAACAAGGACGCGCTGACGACCGTCGAGGCGATCAGGGAGCTGTTCGGGCCGAGCACGCAGATGGCCCGCCGCGCCACGGACTCCGACGTCACGCGCTTCCGGTCCGTGCGGGCCAGGCTCAGGGCCGTCTTCGAGGCGGCCGACGGCGGCGACGAGACGCTCGCCGTCGACCTGCTGAACTCACTGCTCCTGGAGTTCCCCGTCAGCCCGCAGATCTCGGGCCACGACCACCGGGACGACGACGGCCGTCCCTTGTGGCACCTGCACCTGGCGGACCACCCCTCGAACGCGACGGCGGGGTACGCCGCGATCGCCGCGATGGGCCTCGCCTTCCACCTCACCGAGCACGGCGTGGACCGCCTCGGCCTGTGCGAGGCGGCGCCGTGCCGCAACGCCTACCTCGACACGTCGACGAACCGCTCCCGGCGCTACTGCTCGGACCGCTGCGCGACCCGGGCCAACGTCGCGGCCTACCGCGCCCGCAAGCGCCTGGAGACGGAGCGTTCCGCCAGCACCGGACGCACCGCGCCCAGCGCCCAGCGCGCCAGCGCCAACGGCGAACGGCGGCCCGGCGCCGGCGGGCGGTAGCGGAACCGGACCTTCCCGAGGACGAGTTCCTCGGGAACCACTCCGTAGTCCGTGCTGTCGCCGCCCGCGAACGCGTTGTCGCCGAGCACCCACCAGCCGCCGCCGCGCCGCTCCTTGGCCCGCTTGACCACCAACAGGTCCTGCTGGAACGGGTGGCGCAGGACCACCACGTCCCCCGGGCGCACCCGCGCCCCCCACTGCACGAGCAGCCGGTCCCCGTGGTGCAGCGTCGGCACCATCGAAGGGCCCGTCACCTCCGCGGCACCCCACGGCAGGACGGCCCTTTCCCGCTCGCTCTCCTGCGACAGCTCCGGCATCACCGGCACCTCCCCGGTCCTATCCTCCACCAGTCCCAGTCTGACCCTGGACTTTTGTCCTAAGCCCATGGGGGCACTCGCGAAAACCCGTCTCTCACGGAGTAATGTCCCACCTGAGAAGACGATCACGAGGAGGACAGCAACATGCTCACCCGCCTGTTTGCCCCCAAGGTGAAGGTCAGCGCGCACTGCGACCTGCCCTGCGGCGTGTACGACCCGGCCCAGGCCCGCATCGAGGCGGAGTCGGTCAAGGCCGTGCAGGAGAAGATGGCCGCCAACGACGACGCGCACTTCCAGGCGCGCGCCGTGGTCATCAAGGAGCAGCGTGCCGAGCTCGCCAAGCACCACGTCTCGGTGCTGTGGAGCGACTACTTCAAGCCCCCGCACTTCGAGAAGTACCCGGAGCTGCACCAGCTGGTCAACGACACCCTGAAGGCCCTCTCGGCCGCGAAGGGCTCGACCGACCCGGCCACGGGCCAGAAGGCGCTGGACTACATCGCCCAGATCGACAAGATCTTCTGGGAGACCAAGAAGGCCTGACGCACCGCGTCACGCGTTCCACCGACAGCACCCGGCATCCGCGCGGAGCCGGGTGCTGTCGGCATTCCCGGGTGCCGTCGGCGTTCAGGGCCGGTGCGTGCCGCGGGGCCGGGCCAGGCCCAGGTCGTACGCGAGGATCGTGGCCTGCACGCGGTCGCGCAGGCCCAGCTTGCCCAGCACCGCGTTGACATGGGACTTCACCGTGCCGGTCGTGACGCCGAGCGCCTCGGCGATCTCCGCGTTCGTGTGGCCCGCGGCCACCAGGGACAGGACCTCGCGCTCGCGGGGCGTGAGGGACTCCAGGAGTTCGGGCTCCGGGGCGGGGGCCGTGCCCGCGAAGGCGTCGATGAGGCGGCGCGTGACGGTGGGGGCGAGCATCGCCTCGCCGGAGGCCACGATGCGGATGCCCGCGAGGAGTTCCTCGGGCAGCGCGTCCTTCAGGAGGAACCCGGAGGCCCCGGCGCGCAGGGCGTCGTGGACGTAGGCGTCCTGGTCGAACGTGGTCAGGACCAGCACGCGCGGGGGTGTGGCCGGACCGGGTGCCGTCGTGAGCAGCCGGGTCGCCGTCAGGCCGTCCATGCCCGGCATGCGGATGTC
>NZ_LIPN01000084.1 GCF_001418325.1 Streptomyces atriruber
CGGTCATCGGCACCCTGCGCCGCGACGACGGCGGCCCCGACCGCATGACCACCAGCCTCGCCCAGGCCCACACCCACGGCGTGCCGGTCGACTGGAGCGCCCACTTCGCCGCCGCCCGGCCCCGCCGCGTCCCGCTGCCCACCTACGCCTTCCAGCGTCGGCGCTACTGGCTCAGCGAGCTGCCGCGCACCGGGCTCACCGATCTCTCCGCGGCCGGACTCGAACGTCCCGCGCACCCGCTCATCGGTGCCGGAGTGCAGCTCGCGGACACGGACGGGCACCTGTTCACCGCCCGCCTGTCGCTCGACAGCCATCCGTGGCTGGCGGACCACGCGGTCGGCGACGAGGTGGTCCTGCCGGGCACCGCCATCCTCGAACTCGCGCTGCGGGCGGGGGAACAGGTCGGTGCCGAATGGGTGGACGAGCTCGTCCTCGAGGCCCCGCTGGTGCTGCCCGACGACGACGCCGCCCAGGTCCAGCTCACCGTCGGCTCCGTGGACGAGGAGGGCAGGCGCGGCCTCAGCGTGCACTCCCGTCAGGGCGGCATCGGCGAGTGGACCCGGCACGCGACCGGCGTGCTGTCGCCGTCGTGGGAGCCGCCGGGCGGCGGGTTCGCCGAGTGGCCGCCGCCCGGGGCCGAACCGGTCGACGTGGACGCCGTGTACCACCTGGCCGACCGGGCCGGGTTGGCGTACGGCCCCGTGTTCCGCGGCCTGAAGCGGCTGTGGCGACGTGGCGACGAGTACTTCGCGGAATCGAGCCTGCCCGCGGAGATCACTGCGGACGCCGAGCAGTACGGGCTGCATCCGGCCCTCGCCGACGCGGTGCTGCACGGCTGCCTCGCCGCGCTGGCCGAGAAGAACGTGCTCAAGAACGACGCCGTCCTGCCGTTCACCTGGACGGGAGCAGGCCTGTACGCGTTCGGCGCCGCAGCGGTGCGCGCTCACATCAGGGTGACGGGTGAGACCGAGTTCTGCGTCGATCTAGCCGACGACGCGGGAAACGCCGTCGGGCGGATCGCCTCGCTGGCCTTCCGGCCCGCCGGGTCCCTGCTGCGGGGGACGGCCCAGACGCTGTCCGCGGTCCGGTGGACCTCGCTGGCTCCGCCGACCGACGCCACCGTCCCGGACGGGGGCCTTCAGGTGCTCGCCACAGGGAGCGACGCCCTGGGCCGCCTTCTCGCCGCCGCCGGGGTCGAGTTCGACATCCGTGCGGACGCCTCTTCGGCCGCCGACCGACCGGGTCCGGCGCTGCTCGACGTCGCACCGGTCGCCGGGCCCGCCGACACCGATGGGAGCGGCGGGCGTGACGCGGCCGTACGCCTGGCCCGTGCCGCCGTCGACGACGTACGGCAGGTGCTGTCCGGCGTGCGGGAGTGGCTCGGCGCCACCGGCGACTCCCCCGCCCGGCTCGCGGTCATCACCCACCGCGCCGTCGGTACGGTCCCCGACGAGGACGTGACCGACCTCGCGGGCGCCTCGGTGTGGGGCCTGATCAGAACGGCTCAGGCCGAGTACCCGGGGCGGCTGGTCCTGGTGGACCTCGACGACGAGCCGTCGTCCCTCACCGCGCTGCCGTCGGCCCTGCAGACCCCGGAGGACCAGATCGCGATCCGCGGCGGCCACCTCAGCACGCCGCGCATCGGCCCGCTGCGCACCGAGGCCACGGCCCCGCCGCTGACCGGCCCGGACCGGACCGTGCTGATCACGGGAGGCACCGGCGGCCTCGGCAGGCTGCTCGCCCGGCATCTCGCGGCGGAGCACGGCATCCGGCACCTCCTGCTGGCCGGCCGGCGCGGCGAGAGCGCACCCGGGGCCCGCGAACTCGTCGCGGAGCTCGCCGAACTCGGGGCATCCGTCCGGATCGCGGCGTGCGACATCGCCGACTACGACGCGGCCTCCGAGCTCCTCGACTCCATCCCCGCCGACCATCCGCTCGGCGCGGTGATCCATGCGGCGGGAGTCCTCGACGACGGCACCGTCGAGACGCTCACCGACGCGCAGATCGAACGTGTCATGCGCGCCAAGGTGGACGGCGCGCTGAACCTGCACCGACTGACCCTGGGCCAGGAGCTGTCCGCCTTCATCACGTACTCGTCGGTGGCCGGTGTCCTCGGCACCCCGGGGCAGGCCAACTACGCGGCGGGCAACGCGCTCCTCGACGCACTCGTGCACCACCGCCGTGCGCAGGGGCTGCCGGGCATCTCGATGGCCTGGGGTCCCTGGGAGCCGGGGACCGGCATGACCGGGGACCTGACCGAGGTGGACCACGCCCGGCTCGCCCGGTGGGGGCTGCTGCCGCTGGACCCCCAGGACGGCTGCGCGCTGTTCGACACGGCCCGCGCCGCCGACAGCCCTCTCGCCATCCCCTGCCGCATCCAGTTGAGCAGGGCGCACGACGCACAGCTCATTCCTGCGATGCTCCGGGACATGGTCCGGGACGCGCCGCGGCTCCGGCAGGCCAAGAGCGCGGCGACCGCGGACTCCGGTGCCGGGGAGCGCGAGCAGCTGCGTGCCTTCCTCATCGGTCTGCCCGCCGAGGAACGGCAGGCCGAACTGGTGGGGATCGTCGCCCGTCACGCCGCCGAGGTCGCGAACCTGCCCTCCGCCGACGACGTCGCCGCCGATCTGCCGCTGATGGCGCTCGGCTTCGACTCGCTGGCCTCGCTCGAACTCCGCAATCGGCTCGTGCACCTGCTCGGTCTCACCGGACTGCTGTCGGCCAACGCGGTCCTGCAGACTCCGACGCCCGACGGGCTCGCGGCCCGCATCGCCGCCATCCTGGTCGACGAGGAGGAGCCGCCCCCGGCAGCGGCCGTGGCGGCGTCCGCGTCGCACGTGCGGCTGGCCGAGGACATCGTGCCCGCCACGGACACGGCCCCCGCTGCCCTGGCGGACGCCGAGCACCTGGTGGTGACGGGCGCGACGGGCTTCCTCGGCGCCTTCCTGCTGCGCGAACTGCTCGACCGGACAGCGGCCACACTGCACTGCCTGGTGCTGGCGGCCGACGCCGACGACGGCGCGGCGCAGCTGCGGGAGACGATGCGCCGCTACCGGCTCCGGGACGACGACGTGTCCGGGAGGCTGATCGCGGTGCCCGGGGATCCCGCCGAGCCCGAACTCGGCCTGACGGAGGCGGAGTTCGACACGCTGGCCAGGACGGCCGACGGCATCTTCCACTGCGCCGCCGTCGCCGGGGAGCCGCAGGGCTCCGGGACCTTCGCGCCCGCGTACACGACCGGGACCGAAGAAGTGCTGCGCCTGGCCGCGCGGCACCGGACGGTGCCCGTCCACCACATCTCGACGCTGGACGTCTTCGCGCAGCCGGGCCCGGACGGCCAGCCGCTGGCGGAGACGTCGCCCACCGGCCCGTTCGCGTCCCTGTCACCCGGTCATGAGCAGGGCCTGTGGGAGGCGGAGGAGCTGGTCGGCCTCGCGCGGGAACGCGGACTGCCCGTCTCGGTGTACCGGCTGTCCCGGCTGTCCGGCGACCGCGAGACCGGGGCGTGCCGGGCGGACGACCTGCTCTGGCGGGTCGTGAAGGGCTGTGTGCAGGCGGGCGCCGCCCCCTCGACGGAGCTGACGAGCGACATCGTGCCCGTCGACCACGCGGCGGCGGCCGTCGCCGCCCTGGCCTGCCGGGGACAGTCACTGGGCGGGACGTTCCACCTGTCCGACCCGGAGCGGGTGCCGTTCGCGGCCGTCGTCGCCGGCCTCACCGCCCGCGGCTATGCCTTGGCGGAGCTCCCGCCCGGACTGTGGGCCGACATGGTGGGCGGCGATCCGGACAACGCGGCCCACCCGGTCCTCGAAACCTTCTCCGAGACCGCTCTGGCCCCCGAAGGACGCGGCCATCTGGCCTTCGGGTGCGCCACCACCCGTGACGCGCTCGCGGCCGTCGACGTGTCCTGCCCTCCGGTGACCGCGGAAATGCTCGCCGCGACCATCGACTACTTCATCGAGACGGGCTACCTGCCCACGCCTGAGGAGGCTTCCGGTCGATGAGCGCCACATATCACCTCGCGCAGGCGAACATCCTCTACGCGGTCGACTCGCTGAAGTCGGAAACCCTCGCGAGTTTCCACGAGTTGGCCCTGACCGTCGACGCGCTCGCCCGCAAGGCGCCCGGGTTCGTCTTTCGGCTGGAGTCGCTGTTCGACCTCCCCGAGGACCCGTACATGCTGAACGTATCGGTGTGGGAAACCATGGAATCGCTCCGGGACTTCACCTATCAGGGGGAGCACGCCGACTCCCTGCGGATACGCCGGACGTGGTTCAAGCCGCCCCGGGGCGCCCCGTCGGTCCTGTGGTGGGTGCCCGAGGGCAGCCTCCCCGATGTCGACGAGAGCATGGCCCGGCTCGGGATGCTCAACGCCAAGGGGCCGACACCGGACGCCTTCACGTTCCGGCGCCCCTTCCCGCCGCCCCAGTCGTGAGAGGACGAACCGATGCATCCTGAGAATCATGTGCAGTCACCCTCACCAAAAGAGGCGCTGCAGACGTTCCGCGCGTTCGCCCGCGGCACCCTTCTCGGCCGCGACGCGGAGCTGGATTCCGGCGCGGAGCCGCCCTTGGAGCTCTATCGGCCGCTGCACGAGTCGGGGCTGCTGAACTGGTGGCTCCCCGAGGAGTACGGGGGCGCGGGTCTGGGCCTGACCGACAGCGTCGACATCGTGTCGGAACTCGCCTACGCCGACGCGGGGTCCGCCTTCACGCTCCTGATCTCCGTCCTCAGCAGTTCGATGGTGTCGCTGTACGGATCGCCGGAGCTGAAGAAGGAGTTCCTCACGGCGATGACGCGCGAGGGCGGCTACTCGGCGGCGCTGGGCAGCGAGCAGGAGGCCGGCAGCGAGCTGATCAACCTCACGACCACGCTGACCAGGCGCGGTGACCAGGTGGTGCTCAACGGCGAGAAGATGTTCTCGACCAATTCCGGCTTCGCCGACTACCTCATCGTGTTCGCCAGGTCCGCCGCGGAAAAGGGAAAGGCCGCCGCCTATCACGCGGTCCTGGTGCCCCGGGGCACCCCTGGCGCCCGCGTGGTCAAACGCTGGGACATGATCGGCCTGCGTTCGGCAGGCACCTATCAGGTGTCGTTCACCGACTGCGCCGTGCCCGACGGCAACGTGCTGGACGGGCCCGGCCTGAAGATAATCGAGATCGGCCTGAATTCCAGCAGGATCCTCATCGGAGCCATCGCGCTCGGCGTTGCCAGGAGGATCCGCGACATCTGCCTGGATTACGCGATCACGAAACCCCTCGGCGGCCACAAGCTCATCGAGAACGCCGTTTTCGCGAGCAAGATCGGGCAGATGGAGATGCAGATCGACGTCATGCGGAGCCAATGCCGTACGGCCGCGCGTGAATACGACGAGATCATGGCGATGCCCGACCCGCCCGCGGAATTCCTTCGGCGCGGAGCGCTGCGCTCCGCGTTGACCACCAAGATGTTCTGCGGCCAGACCGGCTGGCAGATCGCGACGGTGGGTTCGGAGATGTTCGGCGGCCTCGGCTACACGACGGACCTGCCCATCTCCAAGTACCTGCGGGACATCAGGGCGGTGACCATCGTCGAGGCCGGGGACGACGTGTTGCGCGAGCTGATCTTCCGGCGGTTCGTGCTCCCTCCCAATCGACGGATCTGAGGTACCGGCAGTGGGACAGAGGTCGTTGAAGAAGCCGTCGCCGGGGCTGCAGCACGTGGCATCCGGCTCGGGGCAGAGCCGGGTCTGTCTGGTGTGCGTGCCGCCGGCCGGTGGCGCCGCGGGCCCGTACTGGGCGTGGACGCAGTGGCTGCCGCCGCAGGCGGACCTGCTCCTCGTGCAGCCGCCGGGGCGGGAGGACCGCTCCGCGGAACCGCCGGAGTGGACGCTGGACCACCTGCGCAAGGAGTTCGAGTTCGCGCTGGCCGATCTGCCGGACATCCCCCATGTCGTGCTGGGCCACAGCATGGGGAGCCTGGTGGGGACGCACATCGCGACGTGGCTGGCGCCCCACAGGGACGTGCGGCGGCTGATCGTCAGCTCGTACCGGCCGGATCCGGGCGAGAGCCGTTTCTCCCGGGTGTTCCCGGGCGGGGACATCGACTCGATCGACCTGGCGCAGTTCGCCGAACTGAGCGGAGTCGGGGCGCAGGAGTGGCGGAACCTCCCCGCCGAGTTCCGGGAGCCGCTGCTGCGGCGCTGGTACGCGGACCTGAAGCTCTCCGTCGACCTGCCGGTCCCTTCGGAGCCGGTCCTGGACTGCCCGGTGACCGCGTGGCTCGGCGACGCCGACCTCATGGCCGAGGGCGAGATGGTGGCCTGGTCGAAGCTCACCTCGGCGACCTGCGAGGTGGAGTCCTGGCCGGGCGGCCACGACTATCTCTTCGCGCGGCCCTCGCCGGTGCAGGAGCGGCTCGTCGAGCTCATCGAGAACGAGGGGTTGTAGTCACGCCGGTACTTGGTGGGAGACAGACCGAAAGCGCGGGCGAAGTGGGCGCGGAGATTGGGCGCGGTCCCCAGCCCGCTGCGCTCGGCGACGGAATCGACCGGCAGGACGGTGCGCTCCAGCAGCTCCCGCGCCCGCGCGAGCCGCTGGAGGAGCAGCCAGCGGCTGGGCGTCGTGCCCAGCTCCGCCTGGAACCGGCGGATCAGCGTGCGGCCGGACACCCCCGCCCGGTCGGCGATGTCCTCCACGCCGATCGGCTGCCCCAGCCGGGCCACGGCCCACTCCAGGACCTCGCCGAGGCCCGCGCCGTTCCGCGGTGCCGCCATCGGCGCCTGCGCGTACTGGGCCTGGCCGCCCGCGCGGTGCGGCGGGACGATCATCCTGCGCGCCACGGCGCTCGCGACCCCGGCCCCGAGGTCCTCACGGATCAGGTGCAGGCACAGGTCGATCCCGGCCCCGAGGCCCGCGCTGGTGAGCACGTCGCGGTCGTTGGTGTACAGGATGTTCGGGTCCACCCGAACGTCCGGGAAGCGCCTGGCCAGGATGGGCACGTGCGACCAGTGGCTCGTGGCCGTCCTGCCGTCGAGCACCCCGGCCGCCGCGAGCACGAAGGCGCCCGAGCAGAGCGAGACCATCCTGGCGCCCCGCGCGTGGGCGGCGCGGACCGCGTCGAGCACCGGGGCGGGCGGATCGGTGTGCACGTCGCCCGTGCCCGGCACGATGACCGTGTCCGCGCCGACCAGGTCGTCGAGCCCGTGGGTGGCGTGCGACCCGAAGGCTCCGACGGGCCCGGAGTGGTCGAACCAGGCGCGCAACGGCACCAGGGCTCCGGCGCCGTCGGCGCCGCACAGCCGTACGTCGTACCAGTCGCCCGTGTGGCCCCCCGGTGGGGTGCCGAAGGCCTGGCATGCGATCGCGACCTCGATCGCGGCCTGCTGGTCCAGGAGCAACACCGCCACGGTGCCGGGAAGTCTGGTCATGTCGCGAAACTATCGGATGATGGCAAGGACGCCGCTCGTGATCGAAAACACCGCTCTGTACGGTGCCGAAACGTGACAGCTCACCACACGGAATCCCCTGCCGTGGCACGTACCGACATCCGGCGCTGGCGGATCCTCGCCATCGCGTCGGCCGCCCAATTCCTGGCCATCCTCGACCTGTTCGCGGTCAGCGTCGCGTTCCCGGCCCTGGAGAGATCGTTCCACGGCGCGAGCCTGGCCGAGGTGTCCTGGGTGCTCAACGCCTACACGATCGTGCTGGCGGCGATGCTGGTACCGGCCGGCCGGCTCGCCGACGACATCGGCCGCAAGCCCGCGTTCCTGCTGGGGATGACCCTGTTCGGGGCGGCTTCGCTGGGCTGTGCCGTGGCCCCCGCGCTGCCCGTCCTGGTGGCCGCGCGGGTCGTGCAGGCAGCGGCGGCCGCCGTCCTCATCCCGACCTCGCTCGGCCTCGCGCTGCCCGTCTTCCCCAAGCACGAGCACGCCAAGGTGATGGGCATCTGGACCGCGGTCGCCGCGGCCGGTGCCGGGTCCGGGCCGGTGGCCGGCGGGCTGCTGCTGACCGCCGGGTGGCGGTGGATCTTCCTGATCAACATTCCCGTCGTGCTCATCGCGGTGCTCGCCGGACGTCGTGAGCTCCCGGCGTCCCCGCGGGGCGTGCGCGCGCGGCTCGACCTGCTGGGCGCGGTGCTGGTCCTGGCCACCGTGGCCGGCCTGACGACCGTGTTCACCCAGGCCTCCGTCTGGGGGTACGGATCGCCCGCCATCATCGGGAGCGCCGTGGCGACGGTCCTGGTGGCGGCCCTGACCGTGCGCCACCTCCGCCGGGCCCCCGATCCGGTGGTGAGCTTCGACCTGTTCCGGCACCGGCTGTTCGCCGTCGCCTTCAGCGGCGTGTTCCTGTACTACCTGGCGTTCGCCGCGATGATCCTCGCGGCCACCCTGTTCCTCACCGGCCGCTGGCACTACTCCGTGGTGCACGCGGCGCTCGCGCTCGCCCCGATGCCCGCGAGCACCATGGCGACCGCGCCGCTGTCGGGCCGCATCGTGGCGCGGTTCGGCGCCCGGACCTCGGCGGTGCTCGGCGGGCTGACCCTGGCGGCGGGCTGCGGCTGGTGGGCGCTGACGGCGACGGACCGGCCCCAGTACCTCGTCGTGTTCCTGCCGGGCGCGATCCTCGCCGGGATCAGCACCGCGCTGCTGCAGCCCCCGCTGTTCGGCGCGGCCGCCGCGCTGCCGTCGCGTCAGATCTCGCTGGCCAGCGGGGTGCTGATGATGTCCCGGCAGATCTCGTCGGCCCTCGGCGTCGCGATCCTCACCGCGATCCTGGGGCACCAGGCGCTGCACGGGTTCCGGGTCGCCTGGCTGGCGATGTGCGGGGCCGCGGTGGCATCGGCGGCCGCCGGAATCCTCTTCCACGAGGCCAGGACGACCCCAGGACGAGATGAAGGAGCTGCATGCCCATGACCGGACCGTCCGAGGACGTGGTCCCGTTCCGGATCGGCATCCCGGAGTCCGCCGCGGCCGATGTGCGGGAGCGGCTGCGCCGGACCCGGTGGCCCGAGCCCGAGACCGTCGGCGACTGGTCGCAGGGCACGCGGCTGACGTACGTCCAGGAACTGTGCAGGTACTGGCTGGAGGAGTACGACTGGTCGGCGGCCGAAGCGCGGCTGAACCGCTTCCCGCAGTTCACCACCGACATCGACGGACTGCGGATCCACTTCCTCCATGTCCGCTCGCCGCACCCGGACGCGGTGCCGCTGCTGATGACGCACGGCTGGCCGGGCTCGACGGCCGAGTTCCACAAGGTCATCGGGCCGCTGGTCGATCCGGTCGCGTTCGGCGGCAGCGCGGCCGACGCGTTCCACGTGGTGTGCCCGTCCCTGCCGGGGTTCGGCTTCAGCGGCAAGCCGTCCCGGCCGGGGTGGGGCACGGAGCGGATCGCCGATGCCTGGGACTCGCTGATGAGGCGGCTCGGCTACCCGGGCTACGGCGCGCAGGGCGGCGACTGGGGCGCCCGGATCACGATGACGCTCGGCCGACGGCATCCGGGGAACGTCCTCGGCATCCACCTGAACATGGTGCCGTTCCCGGTGCCCGAGGACCCGAAGGTCGTCGTCGACCTCACCGAGGCGGAGCGTTCGGCCCTGGACCGGCTGGCCCGCCACCGTACGCAGGGTTCGGCGTACGCCGCCGTGCAGGCGACCCGCCCGCAGAGCATCGGCTACGGCCTGACCGACTCCCCCGCCGCGCTGGCCGCCTGGCTGATCGAGAAGTTCGAGGAGTGGAGCGACTGCGACGGCGACCCCGGCACCGCCTTCACCAGCGATGAGCTCCTCGACAACATCCTGATGTACTGGCTGCCCGCGACCGGGGCGTCGGCCGCCCGTCTCTACTGGGAGAGCTTCGCCGGAGCCACCGGGGACGAGGGGCCGGTCCCGGTGCCGACCGGGTGTTCCGTCTTCCCGGCGGACTACTACCGGCCGTCCCGCCGTCTGGCGGAGCGCCGGTTCCCCGACCTGCGGCACTGGAACGAACTCGACAAGGGCGGCCACTTCCCCGCCCTCGAACAGCCCGCCGCGCTGGTCGCCGAACTCCGCACCGCCTTCCGGGCGTTCAGGGCGGGATAGCCGGAACGCGGCAGGGGTCTCCGGCCCGCCCGGACGGACGGGCCGGAGACCCCGGGCTCAGGACTTCGTGCAGCCCGGCACCGTGGCCTGCGACGCGTCACGGACCAGCGCTTCGTGCGCCGCCTTCACCCGCTGCACATCGGGCTTGACGACCTTGCGGTCGTAGGTGAGCAGACCGTTCAACTCACCTTCCACATCGGTGATCTGGGTGTAGACCGCGCCGTTGTTGCCCTTGCAGGCGAGGGCGCGCACCTCCCCCAGCTTGGCGATGTAGTCGTCCGTGTACGTCGCCGGGTCCACGTCGACGTAGCTCTGCTGCACGGCCCAGGCGTGGCCGGGCACCGCGAGTCCGAGGCCGCCGTACTCGCCGCTCACCAAGGCCCGTTCGCCGTCGGGCCGCGGTGGGAGAGCCGGGCTGGGATAGCCGTGCTCGTCCATGATGTCGCCGGTGCCTCCGTCGGCCCCCAGGTTGAGCCCCGACATGTTGTTGACCAGTCGCGTCGGGTCCCAGGCCTTGGCCTGCTCGGCGATTCGGCCCACGTCGTACTGGCCCCATCCCTCGTTGAAGGTCACCCACATGACGATCGAGGGGCTGCTCGCGTGCTCGTCGATCATCTGCTTCATCTCGCGCTCGTACTGGGCGCGGGCCGCCGTGTCCGGGGTGCGCCCCGCCTCCATCGCGGGCATGTCCTGCCAGACGAGGAGTCCGAGCTTGTCGGCCCAGTAGAACCAGCGGTCGGGTTCGACCTTGATGTGCTTGCGGACCGAGTTGAAGCCCATTTCCTTGTGCATCTTGAGGTCGTACGCGAGAGCCTCGTCGCTCGGCGCGGTGTGCAGGCCGTCCGGCCAGAAGCCCTGGTCGAGCGTGGCCATGAGGAAGACGGGCTTGCCGTTGAGGATGGTGCGCGGGGTGCCGTTCACCTTCTCCACGGCGATGGACCGCATGCCGAAGTAGCCGGTGACGCGGTCGCTGCCGACCCGGACCTGGAGGTCGTAGAGGAACGGGTCGTCCGGCGACCAGAGCCGAGGGTCGCCGATCTTGAGCTTGAGCGGCTTGCCGGTGCGTCCGCTGAGCTCCGCGACCTTCTTGCCGCCCTCGTACGCGGCGGCCGTGACCGGCACGCCGTCGCGCACGCCCCGCGGCTCGACGGTGACCTGCTTGCCCGGCACATCCGGCGTGATCTTGAGGGAGTCCGCGTGGTCGGCGGCCACCGGCTCCATCCACACGGTCTGCCAGATGCCGGACGAGGGGGTGTACCAGATGCCGCTGGGGTCGAGCCGCTGCTTGCCGACGGGCGGGTTCGCGCCGTCGTCGGCGTCCGTCGGGTCGTACACTCCCACGATCAGTTCCTGGGTGCGGCCCGGCTTCAGCGCGTCGGTGACATCGGCGGTGAACTTGTCGTAGCCGCCCTTGTGTTCGGTGACCTTGTGGCCGTTGACGTACACCTCGGACTGCCAGTCGACGCCGCCGAAGTTCAGGTTGAGCCGCTTGCCGCCACCGATCTGCCAGTTCTTGGGGACGGTGAAGGTGCGGCGGTACCACATGCGGTCCTCGTGCCGCTCGATGCCGGAGAGCTGGGACTCCACCGGGTACGGGACGAGGATCTTCTCCTTGAGCTGCTTGCCGACCGGGGGCTTCTCGCCCGCTTCGGCGGCGGCGAACTGCCAGGACCCGTTCAGGTTCTGCCAGTCCTTGCGCTTCAACTGCGGCCGCGGGTACTCACGGTGGGCGTTGCCGGGCGTCACGTCGTCGGCCCACTCGGTGCGCAGCTGGTACTCGGAGTGGTTGGGGCCGCTGGTCCAGAACTGGCCGACGGCGTCACCGTCCGTGCCGTTCAGGCCGCCCTTGCCGTCGTAGCGGATGTCGGCGAGGCCGGGGGCGTTGCCGCCCTTCTTGCCGACGACGGGTTCCTTCAGCGCGACGAGGAGGCTGCGGTCGTCGGCGGGGTCGGCCTTCACCGTACCGAGGGGCCACTTGGCGCCGCCGATGACGGCGTCGAGGTGGTCGGCGAGTCCGGCCGGCGGGGCGGCGAGCTTCTGGGCGAAGTCGAGCTTGAGGCTGCGGCCGTCCCCCAGCACGGTGGCGTCGATGGCGCCGTCGTAGTCGAAGTCGTCGGGGATGCGCAGTGCGGTGCGCGGGACCGCCTTCTTCTCGCCGCCCGGCGGGGTCCACTTCAGGCGCAGGTTGGAGCCGCCGTAGTGCTCGAAGTACTCGACCTTGATGTCGTAGGCCTTGCCCGCCGTCAACTCGACGGGGGCGGAGGTCTGTTCCTTGTCCCAGTCGTCCTGCCAGTGGTCGATGGCGATCTTGCCGTCCACCCAGAGACGGAAGCCGTTGTCGCCGATCATCGAGAAGGTGGTGGCGCCGGTCTTCTCGGGCACGATCCGGCCGGTCCAGCGGACGCTGACGTCGTCGGCCTGTCCGGTGGTGGCCTTGAGGCGGGATTCGAGGTTGCCGAAGTCGATGTTCGGGTCGAGTCCGGTGGCTTTCAGCTCGTCGAAGTCGAAGGCTCCGGGGGCCGATTGGGTGTAGTACTCGCCCTTCAGCCCCTGGATCCCGACGGGATCGTCGGCGGCGCTCGCGGCGGGGACCGCGGTGAGTCCGGCGACGCCGAGGGCCCCTGCGAGCAGCAGGGCAAGGTGTCGGCCCAGGCGTGCGGAGCGTCTGGGATGTCGTTTGGTGCGCACGGATCCTCCTTGATGAGGAAGGGTGGCGGCTTGTCGCTGCAGTCGGTACAACGAGTCTGTACAACGTTGGAAGGAACGACAGTTGGCATGACAGCACGCGCTCCGGCGCGCTGTCCAGGGTCATGACAAACGCCCCGGCGGGCCGGGGCGGCCACCGACGCAGGGAGATCCAGTGCGGGTAAGCCTCAAGGACGTCGCGGAGCGCGCAGGCGTCTCGATCAAGACCGTCTCGAACGTGGTGAACAAGTATCAGCACGTCACCCCGGCGATGCGGGCCCGCGTCCAGGAAGCCATCGACGAACTGGGCTACCGACCGAACTTGACGGCACGTCACCTGCGCAAAGGGCGCACCGGGATCATCGCCCTCGCCGTCCCCGAGCTGGGCAACCCGTACTTCGCCGAGCTCGCCGGCGCCGTCATCGACGCGGCGGCCGAGCACGACTTCACGGTGCTCCTGGACCACACCCGCGGCGAGCGCGAGCAGGAGGTGCTCGTCAGCCAGGGCTTCCGGGCCCGGGTGATCGACGGACTGATCCTGAGCCCGCTGGAGCTGGAGGCGGAGGACCTGCGCGCCCGCGAGGACGACGTGCCGCTGGTGCTGCTCGGCGAGCGGCAGTACGACCTGAGCTACGACCACATCGCGATCGACAACATCGCCGCGAGCCGCACCGCGGTACGCCATCTGATCGGGCGCGGCCGCACCGCCATCGCCTATCTGGGCGCCCGCACCGATTCCGCCAACCGCCCCGCCCACCTGCGGCTTCAGGGCTGGCGCGAGGAGTTGACGGCGGCCGGGATCGCCGCGCCGGAGAGTCTGGTGGGCCCGGTCGGCGGCTGGGACCGGTGGGACGGGGCGAAGGCCATGGCGCGGATGCTGGACGCGGGGGTGCGGCCCGACGCGGTGTTCGCGTACAACGACCTGGTGGCGATCGGCGCGATGCGGGTGCTGCACGAACGCGGCCTGCGGGTGCCGTGGGACGTGGCGGTGGTCGGCTTCGACGACATAGCGGAAGGGCAGTTCGGGGCTGTCACGCTGACCACGGTGGCCCCGGACAAGCAGGCTATCGCGCGCCTCGCCGTCGAGTCGCTGCTCAGCAGCCTGGCCCATCCGGAACGGACCGGAGGACGCGAACTCGCCGCGGCTTTCCGGCTGGTGGAGCGGGAGAGCACGCTGGGCCGGCGCTGAGGTCCGGCCGCCCGGCCCGGATGCCCGGCGTCCCCGCGAAGAGTGCGCGGAGGGTTTACAGCTTTCTTTCAACGATGTAAAAAGCTCCCCGTACCGCCGAGTTGACCGCAAGTGCCGTCTCTCCCGTGAGCGCTCTCAGTGCCGGGGCCGTGCCGTTTGGGGACCCAATGAAGCCGACCACTCTTCTCAGTCGTACCTCCGCGAGGACCCTCGTCGCCGCCGGTCTCGCCGCGAGTCTCCTGTTCGCCGCCGGGTGCGCGAAGTCCGAGGACGACGACTCCGGCGGCGACAGCGCCGCCTCGCAGGACCAGGGCGATGCCGGGCAGGAGGTCGCGGCGGACGACGCGGGAGGCAAGACCTGCGCGATCGACGCGTACGGCGGCAAGAAGCTCGACCTGAAGAACGCCACCGTGGGCTTCTCGCAGTCCGAGAAGGAGGCCAACCCGTTCCGCATCGCGGAGACGGCCTCCATCAAGGCCGAGGCGGAGAAGCGCGGCGTCAAGCTCCTCACCGCCAACGCCCAGTCGCAGTTCTCCAAGCAGATCAGCGACGTCCAGGACCTGATCGCCAAGGGCGCCGACCTGCTCGTCATTGCACCGCTCAACTCCGACGGCTGGGAGCCGGTGCTGCGCGC
The DNA here is from genome assembly GCF_001418325.1 of Streptomyces atriruber. Classification (GTDB taxonomy): domain Bacteria; phylum Actinomycetota; class Actinomycetes; order Streptomycetales; family Streptomycetaceae; genus Streptomyces; species Streptomyces atriruber. The sequence goes on from NZ_LIPN01000084.1 coordinate 14,565, forward strand.
CGCGGGCGCCAAGCACATCCCGATCGTCACCATCGACCGCAAGATCAACGCCACCGCCTGCAAGGACTACGTGAGCTTCATCGGCTCCGACTTCGTCGAGCAGGGCAAGCGCGCGGCGGACCGGATGATCGAGACGACCGGCGGCAAGGGGAAGATAGCGATCCTGCTCGGCGCCGCCGGGAACAACGTCACCACCGAGCGCACCAAGGGCTTCCAGGACCGGATCAAGGAGAAGGCCCCGGAACTCAAGGTCGTCTTCAAGCAGACCGGCGAGTTCGCGCGCGAGAAGGGCCAGCAGGTCACCGAGCAGCTGATCCAGTCCAAGCCCGACATCACCGGGATCTACGCCGAGAACGACGAGATGGGCCTGGGCGCCGTGAACGCGCTCAAGGGCGCGGGCAAGAAGGCCGGCGACGTGAAGATCGTGACGATCGACGGGACGAAGGGCGCCGTGCGCGGCATCGTCGACGGCTGGATCGACGGCGTGGTCGAGTCCAACCCCCGCTTCGGTCCGCTCGCCTTCAAGACCCTGGACGCGTTCACCAAGGGCGAGAAGGTGTCCCAGGACATCGTCATCAAGGACAACGCCTACACCAAGGGCAACGCCAAGTCCGACCTCGACAAGGCCTACTGACATGCTGTCGGTGTCCGGTCTGACCAAGACGTTCCCGGGCGTGCGCGCCCTGGACGGGGTCGACTTCACCGCGCGTGCGGGCGAGGTGCACGCGCTGATCGGCGAGAACGGCGCGGGCAAGTCCACCCTCATCAAGGTCCTGACGGGGGTGTACGAACCGGACGCGGGCGAACTGACGTACGACGGAAACCCGGTGCGCTTCGGCACCCCGCTCGAAGCGCAGCACGCGGGCATCTCCACCATCTACCAGGAGGTCAACCTCGTCCCCCTGATGAGCGTGGCCCGCAATCTGTTCCTCGGCCGCGAGCCCCGCGGCCGGCTCGGCCTCATCGACTTCGGGCGGATGCACCGCGAGGCCGAGGAGGCGCTGCGGGGACTCGGCGTCCGCGTCGACGTACGCCGCCCGCTGCGCGAACTGGGTCTGGGAGCGCAGCAGATGGTGGCTCTGGCCCGCGCGGTCTCGGTCGACGCGCGCGTGGTCGTGATGGACGAGCCGACGTCGTCCCTCGAACCCCGTGAGGTGCAGACCCTGTTCGGGGTGATCCGGATGCTGCGGGAGCGCGGCATCGCCGTGATCTACGTCAGCCACCGCCTCGACGAGCTGTACGAGGTGTGCGACGCCGTCACCGTGCTGCGCGACGGCAAGGTGGTGCACTCGGGTGCTCTCGCCGAGCTCGACCGGCTGCGGCTGGTCGCGCTGATGCTGGGCCGCGAGATCCAGGACGTACAGGAAGAGGGACTCACCCAGTTCACGGGAGCGCACGAGGCGACGACCGAACCCGTGCTCCAGGCGGCGGAGTTGACCGCACGGAACCGGCTGCACGGGGTGTCGGTCACCATCCGGCCCGGGGAGGTGGTGGGTCTCGGCGGGCTGCTCGGCTCGGGCCGCAGCGAGACGGCGAAGGCCATCGCCGGGGCCCTGCCCACCGACTCCGGGACCGTCGCCATCGGCGGCACCCGCATCCGCACGGGCTCCACGCCCGCCGCCATCCGGGCGGGCATCAGCCTGCTCCCCGAGGACCGCAAGGCGGAGGGCATCGTCCCCGGCCTCTCGGTCCGCGACAACATCGCCCTGGCCGCGCTTCCCCGCCTCTCCCGCCTCGGCCTGGTCAACGAACGCGGCATAGACGAGGTCGTCGACACCTTCATCGACCGCCTGCGCATCAAGGCGTCGAGCCCGCTGCAGAAGGTGGGCGAGCTCTCCGGCGGCAACCAGCAGAAGGTGCTGCTCGCCCGCTGGCTGGCGATGCACCCCAAGGTCCTGCTGCTCGACGAGCCCACGCGCGGCATCGACATCGGCGCGAAGGCCGAAGTCCAGGCCCTCGTGGACGAGTTGGCCGCGGACGGGCTGGGTGTTCTCCTCATCTCCTCGGACATGGAGGAGCTGATCGAGGGCTCGGACCGGGTGATCGTCCTCAAGGACGGCACGGCCGTGGCGGAGCTCACCGGCCCCGCCGTCACGGAGGAGAACCTGCTGCGCGCCATGGCGGCGGACCCCGCCGAGCCGGGCGCATGACCCACCACGACCGGCAGACGCCGGGTGACCAAGGCCCGCACCCACGGAGCTCCCCATGACCGACCTCGCCCTCGGCCGCACAGCCGCCGACCGCGACCGCCTCCTGCGCCTCCTCCAGAACTACGGCGTGTACCTGGGCGTCGCCGTCCTCCTGCTCGTCAACATCGCCTTCACCCCGCACTTCCTGTCCGGCGAGAACTTCCGCACCCAGGCCGTCCAGGTCGCCCCCGTCCTCGTCGTGGCGCTCGGCATGGCCCTGGCCATCGGCAGCGAGGGCGTCGACCTCTCCGTCGGCTCGGTGATGGCGCTCTCCACCTCCCTCGTCTCCCTCTACCTCGGGTACGGGATGTGGGTCGCCCTCGTCGTGGCGCTCCTCGGCGGCATGGTGGTCGGCCTGGCGAACGGGTCGCTCGTCGCGTTCATCGGCGTCCAGCCCATCGTGGCGACGCTCGCCCTGATGGTCGCGGGCCGCGGCATCGCCCTGGTCCTCCTCCCCCAGCTGAAGGACGTGCGCGACCCGACCATGGCGTCGCTCGGCTCCGGCGACCTGCTCGGCATCCCGTACCTGGTGCTCATCGCGGCGGCCCTCGCGCTGCTCGTCGCCTTCGTCGTGCGGCGCACCACCTTCGGCCGGCAGCTCCTCGCCATCGGCGACAGCCGCCCCGCCGCGCTCCTCGCGGGCCTGCCGGTGCGCCGCGTCCTCATCATCGTGTACGTGGTGTGCGGCGCCCTCGCCGCGCTCGCCGGGGTCCTCGCGACCGCGCGTCTGAGCGCGAGCGACCCCACGTCGCTCGGCAACCTGATGGAACTCTCCGCGATCACCGCCGTGGTGGTCGGCGGCACCCCACTGAGCGGGGGACGGGTCCGCATCGGCGGCACCGTGGCGGGCGCGGTCCTGATCCAGCTGCTCACCGCCACGCTCATCAAGCACGACCTGCCGCCGTCGTGGACGCAGATCGCCCAGGCCGTGGTGATCGTCCTCGCGGTCTACGCGGCACGCGAGAGGGGCAAACGATGACCATCGACACGAAGAGCCCGGCGGATCCCATGGACCACACCGCCCAGCAGGAACAGGCCGCGGGCCCCTCCCGCTCGGAGCGGCTCAGCGCCCTGGCCCAGCAGCACGGCGCGCTCGTCACCCTGATCGTCGCGGTGGCCGCCGCGTCGGTCGGCTTCGACACATTCATGACAGCCGACAACCTGCAGAACATGGCGGTGTCCTCCGCGTTCCTCGCGGTGGTCGCGCTCGGCATGACGTTCGTCATCGTCACCGGCGGCATCGACCTGTCGGTCGGCTCGCTGTTCGCCCTCGGCGGGGTGCTGGCCGCCTGGGGCTCGCAGTACGGCACGGCCGTGGCACTGCTCCTGCCCCTCGCGGTCTGCGGACTCATCGGTCTTGTCAACGGCCTGCTGATCGCCCGCGCACGGCTGGCGCCGTTCATCGTGACGCTCGCGGCGATGCTGGCGGCCCGCGGCATCCTCCTGTCGGTGACGGACGAGGGGTCGAAGACGTACCTCGTCGACAAGGACTCCTTCTTCGCGACGCTCGGGCAGGGCAAGGTGCTCGGCATCGGCGCCCCGGTCTGGATCACGGTCGCGCTGTTCGTCGCGGGCGCGGTCGTGCTGCGCCGCACCCGCTTCGGCCAGTACGTGTACGCGGTCGGCGGGAACGAGGACGCGGCGGCGCTGATGGGCGCCCCCGTGGCCCGTACGAAGATCGCCGTCTATACGGTGTCCGGGCTCTGCGCGGGACTCGCGGGCGCCCTCAACGCGGCCTGGCTGGTCTCCGGGGTGACGATCCTCGGCTCCGGCATGGAGCTGGAGGCGATCTCCGCGGTCGTCATCGGCGGGACGCTCCTCACCGGCGGATTCGGGTTCATCAGCGGCTCGCTGGTGGGCGTGCTGCTCCTCAAGGTCATCCAGAACGTCATCAACCAGATCGGCTCGCTCGACTCGGCCTACCAGCAGGTGGTCAGCGGCGCCTTCCTGGCGGTCGTGGTGATCGCACAGACGTGGCTGGGCCGCAGGCGCCGAGTGCTGTGACGGCGGCCCTCACATCGGTACGGTCTGGCCCTTGCCCAGGGCGATCACCCCGCCCTTGGACACCGTGTACAGCTCCTCGTCCCGGTCCGGGTTGACACCGATCGTCGCGCCCGGCGGCACGTCGACGTTCTTGTCGAGGACGGCGCCCCGCACCACCGCGCCGCGACCGATCCGTACGTTGTCGTGCAGGACGGAGCCCTGGACGACCGCGCCCTCCTCCACGGTCACGCCGGGCGACAGGACGGAGCGGGTGACCTGGCCGCGGATGACGCAACCCGGGCTGACGATCGACTCGCCCGCGATGCCGCCCGCGCAGAACTTGGCGGGCGGCAGACCGTCGGAGTGGGTGTAGATGGGCCAGCGCCGGTTGTCCAGGTTGAAGACGGGGTGGTCCGATATCAGGTCCATGTGGGCTTCGTAGTACGAGTCGAGGGTGCCGACGTCGCGCCAGTAGCCGTGGTCGCGCGGGGTCTCGCCGGGGACGTGGTTGCCGTCGAAGTCGTACACCTGGGCCATGCCGCGCTCGGTGAGCAGCGGCAGGATCGAGCCGCCCATGTCGTGCGCCGAGTGCTCGTCCTCGGCGTCCTGCTGGAGGGCGTCGACGAGGGTCTTGGTGGTGAACAGGTAGTTGCCCATGGAGGCGTAGACCTCGTTCGGGGAGCCGGGCAGGCCCGGCGGGTCGGTGGGCTTCTCCAGGAAGCGCTCCACCTTCGTCCCGTCCCGCGCGGGCGTGATGACGCCGAACGACGACGCCTCCGCGCGCGGCACCCTGATCCCCGCGACGGTCACCGCCGCGCCGTTCTCGATGTGTTGCTTGAGCATCTGCCGCGGGTCCATGCGGTAGACGTGGTCGGCGCCGAACACCGCGATGTAGTCGGGCTGTTCGTCGTGGACGAGGTTGAGGGACTGCAGGATGGCGTCGGCACTGCCCAAGTACCAGTGCGGGCCCAGGCGTTGCTGGGCGGGCACCGGGGTCACGTAGTTGCCGAGCAGGCTCGACATGCGCCAGGTAGTCGACACGTGCCGGTCCAGCGAGTGCGACTTGTACTGCGTCAGGACGCAGATGCGCAGGATGTCGCCGTTGACGAGGCTGGAGAGCACGAAGTCGACGAGGCGGTAGGTGCCGCCGAACGTGACCGCTGGTTTGGCCCGGTCGGCGGTGAGCGGCATCAGCCGCTTCCCCTCTCCACCGGCGAGCACGATTCCGAGCACCGAAGGTCCACCGCGCATCCGAGCCCCCTGCTTGTCGGCTATCTGTAGGCGTGCAGGATCTCCTCGTACACCTCGACCGTGCGCCGGGCGACCGTGCCCCAGCCGAACTCCCTGAGCACCCGGTGGCGCCCGGCCCTGCCCATCGCGCCGGCCCGCTCCGGGTCGGTGGCCAGCCTGTTCAGGAGCAGCCCGAGGTCGTGCTCGAAGTCGGCGGGTGCGCTCTCGCGGTACGGCACGAGCAGCCCCGTCGTGCCGTCGCTGACGACCTCCGGGATGCCGCCGACCCGCGAGGCGACCACGGCGGTGCCGCAGGCCATCGCCTCCAGGTTGACGATGCCCAGCGGTTCGTACACGGAGGGGCAGACGAACACCGCGGCGTGGGTCAGGAGTTGAATGATCTGCGGGCGCGGCAGCATCTCGGGAATCCACTGGACGCCCGCCCGGTTCCGGCTCAACTCCTCGAAGAGCGTGCGGAACTCGCTGTCGATCTCCTTGGTGTCGGGGGCACCGGCACACAGGACGAGCTGCACGTCCCGGTCCAGCCGCCGTGCTGCGCGCAGCAGCTGGGGGACGCCCTTCTGGCGGGTGATGCGCCCGACGAACAGGACGTACGGACGCCCGAGGTCGATGCCGAGCCGCTCCAGGACGTCGGTACCGGGGTCGGGCCGGTACAGCTCGGCGTCGATGCCGTTGTGGACGACGTGGACCTTCGCCGGGTCGATGGCCGGGTAGCAGGCGAGGATGTCCTCGCGCATCGCGCCGGACACCGCGATGACGGCGTCGGCGGCCTCGGCCGCGGTGCGCTCGGCCCAGCTCGACAGGGCGTACCCGCCGCCCAGTTGCTCGGCCTTCCAGGGGCGCAGCGGTTCGAGGGAGTGCGAGGTCAGCACGTGCGGGATGCCGTGCAGCAGCTTGCCGACGTGGCCCGCGAGGGCCGCGTACCAGGTGTGGGAGTGGAGCAGCTCGCGTCCGGCGAGCGCCGCCGCCATGGAGAGGTCGACGGAGAAGGTGCGCAGTGCGTCGTTGGCTCCGTCCAGCGCGGGGCACGCGCGGTGCCGCACGAGCCCGTCGGACGCGCCCTCCCCCCAGCAGTGCACGTCGAGGTCCGTGAGGGAACGCAACTCCCTGGCGAGGAACTCGACATGGACGCCCGCTCCGCCGTAGACGTCCGGTGGATACTCCCGGGTGAGCAGCCCCACTTTCACGTAGAACCCTCCGTCGTCCGCCCGATGTCGGCCGCGCCACCTCATGGTCACCCAGACGCGGCCCCGGGGGAAGACCGCGTCGGCGGCCGTTCGAAGCAGCAGTCCCCGCACAGTCCGCCGCTGGGGCAGCGGTAGTACAGGCAGCAACTTCGGCGCCGGAACGAGGTGCCCCGCAGAGTGCCGGTGCCGCGCAGGTCGGGGTGGTCGAAGAGGTCGGCGGCCAGGCCCAGGGCCCGCTCCCCGACCTCCGCGCGCCCCGACCGGGCGGCCCAGCCGTGCAGTTCGCGGGCGGCGCCCGCGAGCGCGGATCCCGCGTTGCCCCACAGCAGTCCGGCGGAGATCCGGTACCGGGCACGCAACGCGTCGGAGAGCGCGGCCAGATGTCCGTACTGCACGACGCCCCGAACCGTCTCGGCGTCGCCCGGCAGCAGGCGTACGTCGGTCAGCCACAGGTCGTCGGGCGAGGTGCCGTCGGCGTCCCAGCGCAGCAGCGCGGGGTCGAGGTCGGGCACCCGGCCGTACAGCGCGGCGGAGCCGAGCGCCACGGACCAGAGCCGGGCGGCGAGCCCCAGCTGGGCCACGGAGACCGCGATGCGATCCTCGGGGGCGCCCAGCCGGCCCGCGACCTTGGCGACGCGGAAACCGATCGGATCACCTGCTTCCGGTGCTGCGTACACCTCCGTGAGCGGCCGTGCGGGGCCGGGTGCCGGGCCCGCGCGCAGGGCGAAGAATCCGCCGACGGAGCCGAGTTCTGCCAGGTCGATGAGGGTGGTCACGACAGAAGTACAGCAAGCGCCACCGCTCGCCTCCGCCCTGGGGTCCCCCGAAAGGTCACTCTCCGCGCCCATCGGGTAACCCCTCCGGGGGAGGACATCGGCAAGGTCGTACTCCATCGGTAGTAGGACGGATTGCCTGCTCAAGTACGACGACGCGGAGGCGTTCCCGCGTCATCGTTGTCATCATGGAAGCAGACCGTTCGCCAGACCGGGTTCACCGGACGCACCGCACCCCGCGGAGCACCTCATGAGTGCTTTGGCACTGTCCGTGCTGCTCTCCCTCGTCTCAGCCGTCGCGTACGCAGGCGGGGCGATCCTGCAGGAGCGTGTGGCGGCGACGACCCCCGGACAGCGTTACGCGCCGCTGCGGCGCGGCGCCTGGTGGGTCGCCATCGCGCTGAACGGCCTCGGCGCGCTGCTGCACGTGGTGGCGCTGGCCTACGGGCCGCTGAGCCTGGTCCAGCCGCTGGGCGCGCTGACCATCGTCTTCGCCCTGCCCATGGCGGCCGTGTTCGTACGCCGCCGGGCCGGGGCCACCGCCTGGCGGGGCGCGCTGATGGCGACGGTGGGGCTCGCCGGGCTCCTCTCGCTCACGTCGTCGTCCGACTCCCAGAGTCTCGCCGACACGGAGCGCGTCGTGCTCGCCCTGGTCACGGGCGGCGCCGTGCTCGGCCTGATGGTCGCAGCGCACGCGGCACACCGGCACCCGGTGGTGCGCAGCGTGCTGCTGGCCTGCGCGGCCGGTGCGGCCTTCGGCATCGCCTCGGTGTTCACGAAGACGGTGGCGGTCGACTGGGACCAGAGCGTCGCGATCGTCGAGCAGCTCCCCAGCCTCGGGGTGATCGCCGTGCTCGCGGCGGCCGGTGTGCTGCTCTCGCAGGCCTCGTACCGCGGTGCGGGCCTCGCCGCGCCGCTGTCGACGGTGACCGTCGTGAACCCGGTGGTCGCGGCGGCGGTCGGTCTGACCCTGTTCGGAGAATCCTTCCGCCACGGCGCCACGGGCACGGTCCTGGCGCTCGGCAGCGGGGTCGTGGCCGCATGCGGCCTGATCCTGCTCACGACGGAGCGGATCGCCCGGGAGACGTCGACCGTGACCGTCGCCCAGGGCGGCCCTGCGGCGCAGGGCGAGCCCTCCCGCGCGGCGCAGGGCGAGCCGTCGTCCGACGCGGTGGCCCCGACGGACCAGCCGGAGCCCCGTCCCACCGTGGACGGGCTGCCCGCGGTGCCCTCTCAGCAGCCCGTGGTGGCCCATCGCAGGACCCGGCCCCGGCACCCTGGGCGCCGGGAGCGCATGGTGTCCTGACGCGCGTCAGATGCGCACGCCGCGTGCCCGCAGGTAGGCGAGCGGGTCGATGTCGGAACCGAAGCCGGGCCCCGTCCGCACCTCGAAGTGCAGATGCGGGCCCGTGCTGTTTCCGGTGGAGCCGGAGCGGGCGATGCGCTGCCCGGCACCGACCTGCTGGCCCGCCTTCACCGAGAGCGCCGACAGGTGCCCGTACTGGCTGTACTTGCCGTCGCCGTGCCGGATGACCACCTGGTAGCCGTAGCTGCCGCCCCAGCCCGCCGAGACGACGCGGCCCGCGGCGACGGCCTTCACGGAGGTCCCGGTGGACACGGGGAAGTCGACGCCCGTGTGGTAGCCCTTCGACCAGGAGCCGCCCGCCGCGCGGTAGGGGGTGCTGGGCGAGGCGGCGACGGGGGCCACGGCGCCGGGTGCGGAGGCGCGGGGGGCGGCGTTCTTCGCCTGCGGCGCGGAGGCCCGGGGCCGCTTCTCGCGCTCCTTCTGGGCGGCGGCCTTCTGTTCCGCCTGCTTCTCGGCCGCCTTCCGCTCCGCGGCCCGCTTCTCCGCCGCCTTACGCTCCGCGGCCTTCCTCTCCGCCGCTTTCCTGTCGGCGGTCCTGCTGTCGGGACGCTGCTTGGCGGGCGCCTTCTGGCCTCCTGTGGCCTGCCCGTGGACCGAGAGCCGCTGGCCCGGCGTGATCAGGTCGGGGTCGGCGCCGATCACGCGCCGGTTGGCGTCGTACAGCTGCTGCCAGCCGCCCCGGACCCGGCGCTCGTCGGCGATGCCGGAGAGCGTGTCTCCGTGGACCACGGTGTACATCTCGGCGGTGCCCGCGGCTGACTGCGGGGTCACCTCGGGCTTGACGTCCCTGACGTCCCGCTTGGACCTCTCCGGCTTGCTCGGGGCCCTGGCCGGGGTGACGTCCGGCGAACCGCCGCCGCGGGCGAGACCGGCCTTCGGCCCGCACGCCGGCCAGGCGCCGGGCCCCTGGGCGTCGAGGACCTTCTCGGCGACGGCGATCTGCTGGTCCTTGGCGGCGCGGTCGGCCCGCGAGGCATAGGCCGTGCCGCCGTACGCCTCCCAGGTGGACTGCTTGAACTGCAGGCCGCCGAAGTAGCCGTTGCCGGTGTTGATGCTCCAGTTGTTGCCGGACTCGCAGGCCGCGACCTTGTTCCAGGTGTCGACGTCGGCCGCGCCCGCGGTACCCGCGACGGTGAGCGGGAGCGCCATTCCCGCGCCGCCCGCCGTGACGGTCAGCGACGCACGGTTGATGCGGTTCGGCTGATACCGGCGGTGCCGGCCCCGTACGGCCATTGGGAGCCCCCTCGGACACACGTCATCACGGATTGTGTACAGCGGACACACGACAAGCCCGCAAGTTAGCCGGTCGACAGTTCCGTGACAAGAGCGTGCAGCGGAGCGGCTGTTGCGCGATTCACTCCGTCAAGTACTGCTGCAGCCACCCCAGTTGGACGCCTTGCTGATAGGGGCCGCCGCCTTCGTGATCGTTGAAGGAGTACACCTCCATCGAACGCTCCCTGCCCGCGTACGCGTTGAAGGCCGCGAACACTGTCGACGGCGGGCAAGTCATGTCCTGCAGGGCCGCGGAGAAGAGGGCGGGCGCGCGTCCGCGGGCGGCGAAGTGCACGCCGTCGAAGTACGACAGTGTCTGGAAAACGCGCTCCTCGCCGCCCCGACGGGCCTTCAGATAGGCCGCGATCTCGCTGTAGGGAAGCCGGTCCGTGAGGGTGGCCGCCCGCGGGAAGTCGCAGAGGAAGGGGACGTCGGGGGTGATGGCGGCCAGGTCGGGCACGAGCCCGCCGACGGCGAGGGCGAGCCCGCCCCCCTGGCTGATCCCGAGCGCGGCGACCCGCGCCTCGTCCACGAGCGGATGGGACCGGGCCGCCTCGACGGCGCGCACCGCGTCGACGTACAGGCGCCGGTAGTAGTAGTCGTGCGGGTCCTCGATGCCGCGGGTCATGAAGCCGGGGTGCGCGGGCCCGCTCCCGACCGGGTCCGGGGTGTCGCCCTGCGCCCAGCCGCCGCTGCCCTGCCCCCGCGTGTCCATCACGAAGTGCGCGAATCCGGCCGTGGCCCACAGCAGGTGCATGTGGGGCAGTCCGCGTCCGCCGCCGTACCCGATGTACTCCACGACCGCGGGCAGCGGGGCCCCGCCTTCGGCCCCGGCGGGCAGGACCAGCCATCCCTTCACGGGGTGACCACCGAACCCGGCGAAGGTGACGTCGAAGATCCGCACCCCGGGCAGCGGCAGCTCCACCGCCTCGAACCGCGCGTCCAGTTCGTACTGCCGCGCCTCCAGCAACGTCTTCTCCCAGAAGGCGTCGAAGTCGTCGGGCTCGGGCAAGTCGGGCCGGTAGCGGCGCAGTTCGTCGAGGGGCAGGTCGAAATGGGGCACGGGCGGCTCCTCCTTCGGGGGCTGGGGCTCAGGAGGGTCACGCTATGCCAGGGGATCGGCGCTCGACAGGGAGTATTCGCGGGCGGGGGCTGGGC
>NZ_LIPN01000085.1 GCF_001418325.1 Streptomyces atriruber
CACCCGGCCCCGCCCCGTCACACCACCCGGTGGCTGCTCGGGAAGTTCCCTGGCGGCCGCTCGTCCGTCGGCCCCTGGGTGACGGCACGGACCAGCAGCTCACCGCCCACGAACGCGCCGCGCCCGGACGGCGAGGCCGATTCCGGCGTCGGCTGCTTCGGTGACGGCGGCCTTGGTGAAGGCGGGCGGCACGAAGACGACCGTGGTGTCGGCGCCCGTGGCGGCCATCGCGTCGCGGACCGATCCGAAGACGGGGACGGCGCGTTCGTCGAAGTCGACGGTGCGGCCCGCCTTACGGGGATTGACGCCACCGACGATGTACGTGCCCGCGGCGAGCATGCGGCGGGTGTGCTGCATGCCGACGGCGCCGGTCATGCCTTGGACGAGGACCTTGCTCTCCTTGGTGAGGTGGATCGCCATGTCCTTGCTCCTTACCGCGCGTCGGCGAGGTCGGCGGCCCGGCGGGCCGCGTCGTCCATCGTGGTGGCCCGCTGCACGAGGGGGTGGGCGCGGCCGTCGAGGATGGCGCGTCCGCGGGCCGCGTTGTTGCCGTCCAGGCGGACGACCAAGGGCTTGGTCAACCGGACGGATTCCAGGGCCCGGACAATGCCGTCGGCCACGGCGTCGCAGGCGGTGATGCCGCCGAAGACGTTCACGAAGACGGACCTGACGGAGGGGTCGGAGAGGATGACGGCGAGGCCGTCCGCCATGACGTCGGCGGAGGCGCCGCCTCCGATGTCGAGGAAGTTGGCCGGTCGGACTCCGCAGCCGGCGACCACGCCGAGCGTCGACATGACGAGTCCGGCGCCGTTGCCGATGATGCCGACCTCACCGTCGAGCTTCACGTAGTTGAGGCCTTTGGCCGCGGCCGTCGCCTCCAGCTCCTGGTCGTACGGCTCGGGCTGTCCGCCCCACCGCGCTTGGCGGAAGAGGGCGTTGTCGTCGAGCGTGACCTTCCCGTCCAGGGCGAGGATGTCACCGTCGTCCGTGCGGACGAGCGGGTTGACTTCTACGAGGAGGGCGTCCTCGTGGATCAGAACGCGCCAGAGTTTGACCAAGGTGTCGGCTGACTCGGCCGGGAAGCCCGCGGCGGCCGCGATCTCGGCGGCCTTCTCCTGCGTCACCCCTTCCGCGGAGGCGATCGGGATGCGCGCCACCGCTTCGGGGCGAGCCGCCGCCACCTCCTCGATCTCCATGCCGCCTTCGGCGGAGACGATCGCGAGGAAGCGTCCAGCCGCCCGGTCCAGCACATAGGAGACGTAGAACTCCGCTGCGATGTCGACGGGTTGAGCAACCATCAACGCGCGCACGGTGTGGCCCTTGATGTCCATGCCGAGGATCTGGCGCGCGGTGATCTCCGTCGCCGCGGGATCCGCGGCGAGCTTCACCCCGCCCGCCTTGCCTCGCCCACCGGTCTTGACCTGGGCCTTGACGACGACGCGGCCGCCGAGGCGTTCCGCGGCCGCCCGTGCCTCCTTGGCCGTGTGAGCGACCTCGGCACGCGGCACCAAGATGCCGTGATCTGCGAAGAGTTGCCTTGCCTGGTGCTCGAAAAGATCCATTTCGGCTCCTGACCGCTGCGTCCGACCGGGAGTGGTCCCACCGGCGGCCAGAAATGGCTCACGCCCCCTGGACACCGCTCACGGGATGCGGGATAACAAGCTCCATACAGTATTCGTCGACTGTATGCAATCTACTGCGAGGGCGCCCCAAAAGCGTGCGAGCGCACTCCAACTCCCCTACGAAGGGACAGGACTTCGCCATGCCCGACGACACCAGCCAGAACGGCATCTCCGGTGGACACCTGGTCGCCAAAGCACTCAAAGCGGAGGGTGTGGAGGTCATCTACACCCTCTGCGGCGGCCACATCATCGACATCTATGACGGCTGCGTCGACGAGGGCATCGACGTCGTCGACGTGCGTCACGAGCAGGTCGCGGCCCACGCGGCCGACGGCTACGCACGCGTCACGGGCAAGCCGGGCTGTGCGGTGGTAACGGCGGGCCCTGGCACGACCGACGCCGTCACCGGCGTGGCGAACGCCTTTCGCGCGGAGTCCCCCATGCTGCTGATCGGCGGCCAAGGTGCCCACACGCAGCACAAGATGGGCTCCCTCCAGGACCTTCCGCACGTCGACATGATGACCCCGATCACGAAGTTCGCCGCGACGGTGCCGGACACCGCACGCGCGGCCGACATGGTGTCCATGGCCTTCCGCGAGTGCTACCACGGGGCCCCCGGCCCGTCCTTCCTGGAAATCCCCCGCGATGTGCTCGATGCCAAGGTTCCGGCCGACAGTGCCCGCGTCCCCAAGGCCGGGCGCTACCGCGCCTCGACCCGCTCGGCCGGCGACCCCGAGGCCGTCGAGAAGCTCGCCGACCTTCTCGTGCACGCGGAGAAGCCCGCGATCCTGCTCGGCAGCCAGGTGTGGACGACCCGGGGCACCGAGGCGGCCATCGAACTCGTACGCACCCTCAACGTGCCCGCCTACATGAACGGGGCGGGCCGCGGCACGCTCCCGCCGGGAGACCCGCACCACTTCCAGCTCTCCCGGCGCTACGCCTTCTCCAACGCCGACCTCATCGTCGTCGTGGGCACTCCCTTCGACTTCCGCATGGGTTACGGAAAGCGGCTCTCACCGGATGCCACCGTCGTCCAGATCGACCTCGACTACCGCACCGTCGGCAAGAACCGGGACGTCGACCTCGGCATCGTCGGGGACGCGGGTCTGATCCTGAAGTCCGTCACCGAAGCCGCGTCCGGACGCGTCAACGGCGGGGCCTCCCGGCGCAAGGAGTGGATCGACGAACTGCGCGCCGCCGAGCAGACCGCCGTGGAGAAGCGCCTGCCACACCTGAAGTCCGGCGCCTCGCCCATCCACCCGTACCGCCTGGTGAGCGAAATCAACGACTTCCTTACCGAAGACTCCCTCTACATCGGCGACGGCGGCGACATCGTGACCTTCTCCGGTCAGGTCGTCCAGCCCAAGTCCCCCGGCCACTGGATGGACCCCGGCCCGCTCGGCACCCTCGGCGTCGGCATCCCCTTCGTGCTCGCCGCCAAGCAGGCCCGGCCCGACAAGGAAGTAGTGGCCCTCTTCGGAGACGGCGCCTTCAGCCTCACCGGCTGGGACTTCGAAACGCTCGTGCGCTACGACCTCCCCTTCGTCGGCATCGTCGGCAACAACTCCTCGATGAACCAGATCCGTTACGGCCAGCAGGCCAAGTACGGCAAGGAGCGCGAGCGCGTCGGCAACACCCTCGGCGACGTTCCCTACGACAGGTTCGCCCAGATGCTCGGCGGCCATGGCGAAGAGGTCCGCGACCCCGCCGACATCGGCCCGGCCCTGCGCCGCGCCCGCGAGTCCGGCAAACCCTCACTCATCAACGTATGGGTCGACCCGGACGCCTACGCCCCCGGAACCATGAACCAGACCATGTACAAGTGAGGAGCCCTGACGGCCATGACCAAGGCTCTCGAAGGCATTCGCGTCCTCGACATGACGCACGTCCAGTCCGGCCCCTCCGCCACCCAGCTGCTCGCCTGGCTCGGCGCGGACGTGGTGAAGCTGGAGGCGCCTTCCGGGGACATCACGCGCAAGCAGCTGCGTGACCTCCCCGGAGTCGACTCCCTGTACTTCACGATGCTCAACTGCAACAAGAAGAGCATCACCCTCAACACCAAGACCGAGCGCGGCAAGCAGCTCCTGACGGAGCTGATCCGGCGGTCCGACGTGATGGTGGAGAACTTCGGCCCCGGTGCCGTGGACCGGATGGGCTTCACCTGGGACCGCATCCAGGAGATCAACCCGCGCATCGTCTACGCCTCGATCAAGGGCTTCGGAGAGGGCCCCTACACCAACTTCAAGGCCTACGAAGTGGTCGCCCAGGCCATGGGCGGCTCCATGGCGACCACCGGTTTCGAGGAGGGCCCCCCGCTCGCCACAGGCGCCCAGATCGGCGATTCCGGGACCGGCATCCACGCCGTCGCGGCGATTCTCGCCGCCCTCTTCCAGAGGGAGCACACCGGTCGCGGTCAGCGCGTGAACGTGGCGATGCAGCACGCCGTGCTGAACCTGTGCCGGGTCAAGCTGCGCGATCAGCAGCGGCTGGCGCACGGGCCCCTGGCGGAGTACCCGAACGAGGACTTCGGGGACGAGGTCCCGCGCTCCGGGAACGCCTCCGGCGGCGGACAGCCCGGGTGGGCCGTCAAGTGCGCTCCCGGCGGCCCGAACGACTACGTGTACGTCATCGTGCAGCCCGTGGGCTGGGAGCCGCTCACCGAGCTCATCGGGCGCCCCGAGCTCGCTGTGGACCCCGACTGGGCGACTCCAGAGGCGCGGCTGCCCAAGCTCGGCAAGATGTTCCAGCTCATCGAGGAGTGGTCCTCGACCCTGCCCAAGTGGGACGTGCTGGAGCGGCTCAACGCGCACAACATTCCCTGCGGCCCGATTCTCTCCACCAGGGAGATCATCGAGGACGCCTCCCTGGTCGCCAACGAGATGGTCGTCGAGGTCGACCACCCCGAACGCGGCACCTTCACCACGGTCGGCTCCCCGCTGAAGCTCTCCGACTCCCCCGTGGACGTGAACAGCTCGCCACTGCTCGGCGAGCACAACGACGAGGTGTACATCGGCGAGCTCGGCCTCGGCGACGACGAAGTCCGTCTGCTCAAGTCGAACGGGGTGATCTGAGTGATGGCCGAAGACCACCTGCTGAGGGTGCGCACCCTCCTCGACGCGGTACGCGCTGAAGGCCGTACGTCGCTGACCGCCCCCGAGGGCAAGGTGATCGCCGACGCCTACGGAATCGCCGTACCGGGCGAGGAGCTGGCGACCGACGTGGACCAGGCCGTGGCGCACGCCGCCCACTTCAACGGCCCTGTCGTCATGAAGATCGTCTCCCCGGACATCCTGCACAAGACCGACGCGGGCGGCGTGGTGGTCGGTGTGGAGGGCGCCGCCGACGTACGGGCCGCCTTCCATCGGATCGTCGAGAACGCCCGAGCGTACGCGCCCCGGGCCCGTATCGAGGGTGTGCAGGTACAGGAGCTGCTGCCGGGCGGCCCGTCGGCCCAAGAGGTCATCGTGGGGGCGGTGACCGACCCGACGTTCGGGAAGGTCGTCGCCTTCGGGCTCGGCGGAGTGCTCGTGGAGGTCCTCAAGGACGTCACCTTCCGCCTGGCGCCCGTGGACGCCGACGAGGCGGTCTCGATGCTCGACTCGATCCGGGCGGCGGAGGTCCTGCGCGGGGTGCGCGGCGCGCAGCCGGTGGACCGGTGGGCCGTCGCCGAGCAGATCCGCCGGGTCTCCCGACTGGTCACCGACTTCCCGGAGATCGCCGAGGTCGACCTCAACCCGGTGATCGCCACACCGCACGGCGCGGTCGCGGCGGACGTCCGGATCATCCTCTCCGAAGGAGCCCCCAAAGCCCGGCGCACCTACACGCGCGCGGAGATGCTCGCCTCCATGCACCGGCTCATGCGGCCCCGCTCCGTCGCCGTCATCGGCGCCTCCAACGAGGCAGGGAAGATCGGCAATTCGGTGATGCGCAACCTCATCGACGGCGGCTTCTCCGGAGAGATCCATCCGGTGAATCCCAGGGCCGACGACATCTTGGGCCGCAAGGCGTACAAGAGTGTCACGGACGTTCCGGGCGAGGTGGATGTGGCGGTCTTCGCGATCCCCGCCAAGTTCGTCGCGTCGGCCCTGGAGGAGGTCGGCCGCAAGGGCGTGCCCAATGCGGTGCTGATCCCCTCCGGCTTCGCGGAGACCGGCGAGCAGGCGCTCCAGGACGAGATCGTGGCGATAGGCGAACGGCACGGTGTGCGGCTCCTCGGCCCCAACATCTACGGCTACTACTCGACGTGGCAGGACCTGTGCGCCACGTTCTGCACTCCGTACGACGTGAAGGGCCCGGTGGCGCTGACGAGTCAGTCGGGCGGCATCGGCATGGCGATCCTCGGCTTCGCGCGGACCACGAAGACGGGGGTCTCGGCGATCGTCGGGCTCGGCAACAAGTCCGACCTGGACGAGGACGACCTTCTGACCTGGTTCGGCGAGGACCCGCATACGCAGTGCATCGCCATGCACCTGGAGGACCTCAAGGACGGCCGTGCCTTCGTGGAGGCCGCGCGCACGACCGTCCCGAAGAAGCCGGTCGTGGTCCTCAAGGCGGGGCGCACCGCGGCGGGCGCGAAGGCCGCCGGGTCGCACACGGGCGCGCTCGCCGGAGACGACGCCGTGTACGACGACATCCTCAGGCAGGCGGGTGTCATCCGGGCGCCGGGGCTCAACGAAATGCTCGAGTACGCGCGCGCGTTGCCGGTGCTGCCCACCCCGAAGGGCGACGACATCGTCATCATCACCGGCGCCGGCGGCTCGGGGGTGCTGCTCTCCGACGCGGTGAGCGACAACGGCCTGCGGCTGATGGACATCCCAGAGGACCTGGACGCGGCCTTCAAGGCGTTCATCCCGCCGTTCGGGGCCGCGGGGAACCCCGTGGACATCACGGGCGGCGAGCCGCCCTCGACGTACGAGGCAACGATCAGGCTCGGTCTGGAGGACCCGCGCATCCACGCCCTCGTGCTCGGCTACTGGCACACCATCGTGACCCCTCCGATGGTCTTCGCCGAACTGACGGCACGCGTGGTGGCGGAGTTCCGTGCGCGCGGCGTCGAGAAGCCCGTGGTGGCCTCGCTGGCGGGCGATGTCGAGGTGGAGGAGGCCTGCCAGTACCTCTTCGAGCGGGGGGTCGTGGCGTACCCCTACACGACCGAGAAGCCGGTCGCCGCGCTCGGCGCGAAGTACCGGTGGGCACGGGCGGCCGGGCTGTTGGGGGGCGGTCGATGAGGTGACCGGTTCGGGGCCGGCCGGCGGTGCGCCACGGCCGGTCCCGGGACCCGTGCGCACACGGAAGGGATGGGACAGGGGGCGCTGACCAGGATCTTTCCGACGCAAGGGGTGCTGAGCGAGATGACAACAACCGATATGCCGACCGCCGTCCCCTACCGGGAGGTGAGGGACGCCCACGGCCGGATGTACCGCGTCGGCGAGACCGACCTCGACATCATGGGCCGCAAGCGCAAGTGGATGGTCATCCTGCCGTGGGTGGGCATGACGGGCATCAGTTCGGCCGAGTACGCGTTCGCCTCCGCCGAGGACACCCTGCGCACCGCGCACCAGTGGAGCAGCCTGCACATCTTCTGGATGCTGGGCGTCTGGGTCTTCTTCCAGGCGGCGGTGGCCTTTCCGGCGGGCAAGCTCCGGGAGAGCGGAAAGCTCCCGGCACGCTGGGCGATGATGCTCGGTGCGCTCGGCACACTCCTGGGATATCTGTCGCTGGCCTTCGCCCCGCACGTGGTCGTCGCCTACCTCGGTTTCGGCATGTTCAGCGGCATGGGTGCCGGCATGGTCTACGCGACGTGCGTGAACATGGTCGGCAAGTGGTATCCGGAGCGGAAGGGCGGCAAGACCGGATTCGTCAACGGTGGATTCGCCTACGGGTCGGTGCCGTTCGTCTTTCTCTTCACCGGCTATATGGATCTGTCGAACTTCCGCTGGGTTCTGGTGTCGGCGGGTGTGCTCCTCGTCGCGATGGTCGCGTCCGCGGGCCATTTCTTCCGGGACCCGCCGAAGAACTGGTGGCCCGCGGACGTGGACCCGCTGCGCCCGCCGGACGACCCACGGGCGCGACGCGCCCTGCGCATGAACCCGCCCGCCGTCCGGCAGTACACCCCCAAAGAGGCCTGGCAGACCAGCCGAGTGGCCTTGATGTGGTGCTGCCTGCTGTGCACGTCGGGCGTGAACATCTTCGCAATCGCATTCCAGGTGGACATCGGCGAGGAGGCCGGTTTCGCGGGTGGAATCGTCGCCACCGCGATGTCACTTAAAGCCATCGTCAACGGCACGGGCCGCGGTGTCACGGGCTGGCTCTCTGACCGCTACGGACGGAAACGCTGCCTGATCTTCGTCTGCATCGTCCTCGGCCTGGCCCAGTACGGCATCCTCTGGTCCGCCGGAATCGAGAGCCTGCCCCTCTTCCTCATCTTCTCCAGCATCTCCGGATTCGGCGGCGGCGCCATCTTCCCGATGTTCGCGGCCATGACGGCCGACTACTTCGGAGAGAACAACAACGCTTCCAACTACGGCCTCGTCTACAGCTCCAAGCTGGTTTCCGGGCTCCTCGGCTCCGGAATGGGAGCCGTGGTGGTGCACCACTGGGGCCACGCCGGCGCATTCACCCTGGCCGGCTCGATATCCCTGTTCGCCGGATTCATCGCGCTCTTCCTGTCGCAACCCGGCAGGCCGAACTCCAAGAACATCACCCCCAATCCGCAACCCCTCGGTGAGGAGATGGCTTGACATGACGGCGGAGCCCATCGCCGGATCCCACGCGTCGACCGAACGTGACGCGTCGTACAGAGAGCTCAAGGACGCGCGCGGGCGCGTCTACCGCATCGGCGAGAGCGACCGGGAGATCCTCGGTCGACCCCGCTGGACGATGGTGGCGCTGCCCTGGGCGGCCATGCTCGCCATCAGTGTCTTCGAGTACGCCTTCGGAGCGGCCGAGGACACCCTGTCCGCCGCGCACCACTGGACGTCGTCGAATACGTTCTGGGTGCTCAGCGTCTGGATCTTCTTCCAGGCAGGGATCTCCTTCCCGGCAGGCAAGCTGCGTGAGAAAGGCATCCTGACCAGCAGGGCGGCCATGCTGACAGGCTCGGTCCTGTCACTGCTCGGCTTCGTCAGCCTCAGCCACGCCCCGAACGTGGCAGCCGCCATGGTCGGCTTCGGCCTGCTCGGCGGCGTCGGGTCCGGACTGATCTACTCGACCTGCGTGAACATGGTCGGCAAGTGGTATCCGGAGCGACGCGGCGGCAAGACGGGCTTCGTCAACGGCGCGTTCGCCTACGGAGCGGTGCCGTTCATCTTCCTGTTCTCGTACGGCTTCGACACGTCCAACTACCGCACCGTGCTGGACCTCGTCGGCTTCTACGTGCTCGCCGTGACGCTGGTGGCGGGCCTCTTCTTCAAGGACCCCCCGAAGAACTGGTGGCCCGCCGAGGTGGACCCGCTGCGGCGCGACGGCGACCCCCGCACCGCGGTGGCACTGGCCAAGAACCCGCCCGCCGCCCGGCAGTTCACCCCCGGAGAGGCGCTGCGCACCGGGGTGATCCCCCTGATGTGGGTGTGCATGCTCTGCTGCGCCGGAGTGTCCATCTTCGGTATCTCCTTCCAGGTTCCCTTCGCGAAGGAGATGGGCTTCGGGCCGCTCATCGCGGCGTCGTCGATGGGCGTCATGTCGGTGATCAACGGCACGGGCCGCGGGGTGGTCGGCTGGCTCTCGGACCGCCTGGGCAGGCAGCCGACCCTCACGTACGTCTGTCTGGTGCTCGCGGTGGCGCAGTTCGGTGTGCTGTGGGCCGGCGAAATCCACAACCAGCCCCTGTTCCTCGTCTTCGCCTTCTTTTCCGGCTTCGCGGGCGGTGCGTTCTATCCCCTGTTCGCGGCCCTGGTGCCGGACTACTTCGGAGAGAACAACAATGCTTCCAACTACGGCATGGTCTACAGCGCGAAGCTCGTGTCCGGACTGTTCGGCGGCGGTATGGGCGCGATGGTCGTGGACTCCTGGGGGTACATCGGCGCGTATGTCACCGCCGGTGTGGTGTCGCTGATCGCGGCCGGTCTTTCCTTGCTGCTGCGCCAGCCGGAAGCGCCACGCGCGCGTGGGGTGCTGGTCTAGCGGCCTTCGGCCACTCATGGACGGGTCCTCCCGCCGTCGGGCAGGAGGGCCCGTCCGTGCTGTCCGGCAATCAGTCGCCGCAGCGGCCGGAGCGCAGCGAGTGCAGGTGCTCGCTGGACTTGCGGGCGAAGGCGTAGGACTCGGCGGGGTTGTCGTGCTCGGTCTGCCAGTGGTGGTAGCGCCGACCCTGGTGGGTGCGCGCGGTCACCTTCGACAGGAACTTCTTGTAGTCGATGTCGCCGTCACCGACATCCGTCATGCGGTAGCCGTCGCGAGTGCTCTCGTCGCGGATCCCGTCCTTGACGTGGAACAAGGGGTAGCGGTGGGGCTGCTTCAACACGTAGTCGAGCGGGTGGAAGGGGGCCGGGGTGCCGTCGACCCGCTTGCCGAAGCGGAACTGGGCGCTGAATGCCCAGTAGATGTCCATCTCCAGGTACACGAAGTCGGGATCGGTCTCGGCGAGGAGGACGTCATAGAGCCGGACCTTCGGCTTGTCGGTGGCGAAGGAGAACTCCTCGGCATGGTTGTGCTGGTAGAACTTCATGCCGCGTTTGCGGGCCGCTTCTCCATACGTGTTGAAGTCCTCCGCGGCACGCTTCCAGGCGTCGACGGTGTTGCCGTAACGGAAGGGGCCCGAGGCGGTGCCGATGTGCTTCAGCCCGAGGGCCTCCGCCTCGTCCAGGACCTTGGTGAGGTTCTGCGCGAACGTGTACGCGTTGGGGTTGTTGTCGTCGTAATAGCCGACGTGCGAGCCGATGGGGTTCAGGCCGTGGTCGCGGGCCAGTGCCTTGAGCTGGGCGAGGGTGATGGCGCCCGCCGAGCCCTGGGTGTATCCGGCGAATTCGACCTCGTCGTATCCGTACTTCTCCAACTCGGCGAAGACGGGGGCGAATCCGACCGTGGAGATCTTGTCGCGCAGGCTGTAGAGCTGGATCCCGAGGCGGCCCGGCGGCAGGACGGGGTGACCGTGGCCCTTGCCTGCGGCCGCCGCGGCGGTCGAGGCCGCTGAGGCGGTGGGGACGGCCGCCCCGACGAGCGCCGCGGCAGCGGCTCCGGCGGCCACACCGAGCGCGCCGCGTCGGCTGAGTCTGTGGGCGAGTTCAGGATCGGTGGAGGTCGGCTTGCGGCTCATGCGGTTCTCCTCGTGGCATCAGGGGCGCGTCAGGGATGGGTTCGAAGAACGGATCAGGGATCGCTGAGGGTCGGGCCCTGATGGCAGGGCCCGAGCTGTCTGGTTCAGTGGAGATCAAGCAGATTCAGCGACGCGGGTCGGTGGACATCACCGCAGACCCGCGAGGTCGAGCAGGAGCGATTTCACATCGGTGGCCGCGACGCGGCCGCTGACGGCGCGGGGGGTGGAGCACAGAATGAGCGGACTTTCGTCCTCGCTCGTGGGAAGGCGGCCATGGCTGCCGCGAATAGGTGACGGGTCCAGGGGCACGACCGCCATGCGATAGCGCATGCCGAGCTTCTTGCGGGCCAGCGCGCCCGCGGCCTTGACGCGGACGTACGGGTCCTCGGGGTCCATGAAGAGCTCGACGGGGTCGTAGCCGGGTTTGCGGTGGATCTCGACGAGCTGCGCGAAGTCGGGCGCGCGGGCGTCGTCGAGCCAGTAGTAGTACGTGAACCAGGCGTCCGGCTCCGCGACGGCAACGAGTTCACCCGAGCGCGGATGGTCCAGCTGGTGGTCCTTCTTGCCTTCGTCGTCGAGGAGTTGCTCGATGCCGGGGACGTCCGCGAGGGCGGCGCGGGTGGCGTCGAGGTCTTCCGGACGGCGGACGTAGACGTGGGCGATCTGGTGGTCGGCGACGGCGAAGGCCCTGGATGCCATCGGGTCGAGGTACTCCATGCCGTCCTGGGTGTGCACCTCCAGCAGCCCCGCGCGGCGCAGGACCCGGTTGATGTCGACGGGACGGTTCACCCGCGTGATGCCGTACTCGGACAGCGCGACGACGGTCCTGCCCTCCGCCTTCGCGTCGTCCAGAAGCGGGGCGACGGTCGCGTCCAGCTCAGCGGCCGCGCGGAAGGAGCGCGGGTCGTCGGGGCCGAAGCGCTGCAGGTCGTAGTCGAGGTGAGGGAGGTAGCACAGGGCGAGGTCGGGGTGGCGGGTGTCGATGATGTGCCGGGTGGCGTCCACGATCCAGCGGCTGGACACGATGTCGGCACCGGGGCCCCAGAAGTGGAAGAGGGGGAACGTCCCGAGTTTCGCGGTGAGTTCGTCGTGGAGGGCCGGGGGCCGGGTGTAGCAGTCGGGTTCTTTGCGGCCGTCGGCGTAGTAGACGGGGCGGGGGGTGATGGTGAAGTCGGTGTCGGCGCCCATGGCGTACCACCAGCAGACGTTGGCCACGGTGTAGCCGGGGTGCGCGCGGCGGGCGGCGTCCCACAGCTTGTCGCCGGAGACCAGACCGTTGTGCTGACGCCACAGGAGTACGTCGCCGAGCTCGCGGAAGTACCAGCCGTTGCCGACGATGCCGTGCTCGGCGGGGGTGGTGCCGGTGAGGAAGGTGGACTGTGCGGCGCAGGTGACGGCGGGCAGCACGGTGCCGAGCGGCGCCCTGGACCCGGACTGGCCGAGCGCTTTGAGGTGCGGCATGTGGTCGAGAAGGCGCGGGGTGAGGCCGACGACGTCAAGAACCAGCAAGGGGGTCGGGGTCATGGGAGTTCCTTGAGGCCGAGGTCGGTCAGGAGGTCGCGGGCTAGGGAGAGTTCCGCGGCGATGCCCTCGGCGAGCTGGGGGCGGCCGCGCGGGCGCAGCGCGGGCGGGAGTGCCTGCCAGGTGTAGGTCTCGACCTCCAGATGGCGGGTGAGGGGGGCAGGGCCGCCGACGAGCCGGGTCAGGACGTCCTGGAGGACGGGAAGCGTGGAGGTGAGGGGCGCGGCGGGGGCCGCGTGGAGGGGGACGTGGAAGTGGGCTCGCCAGGGGGCTGTGTCGGGC
>NZ_LIPN01000086.1 GCF_001418325.1 Streptomyces atriruber
GCAGTGGCCCCGGCCCTTTTGTGCGGATCAGCGGGGCAGCTGCGGGTCGTCCGGACGCGGGCTGCGCATCGGCGGCTCGTCGTCCCTGATGACCTCGCCCTGCACGACCTTGCCGTCGGGGCGGTGCATCCGCGCCTGCTGGAAGGCGTCCCCGAGGCCGCCGGGCGTCGCCTCGCGCACCTTGCGCTCGAAGGTCCGCTCCGCGAACTTCCCCAGGGCCTTCTGGACCGGCGGGATCAGCAGGATCAGCCCCAGGGCGTCCGAGATGAGCCCCGGCAGGATGATCAGCAGGCCGCCCAGCATCGTCAGGGCGCCGCCTCCCCCGGTCTCCGGGGCGGGCGTCACACCGCTCTGCTGCTGTTGCACCGCCTCGCTGAGCTTGCGGAACGCCCTGCGCCCGGCGCGCTTGATCACCGCGGAGCCGAGCACCAGGCCGCCCACCAGGAGCAGGAAGACCACGAAACCACTCGTGGCCCCCGCCACGACGGTGAGCAGCCAGATTTCCAGGACCAGCCACGCGGCGATGCCGAGCGGCAGGAACCTCAGGGGCCCGGAGCGCCGGGGCCGGGCGGGTCGGATGGGAGGCGGTGCGCCAGTCGTCATGCTCCCAGTGTGCCTGGGCCCGCCTCAGTCCGGCATAAGGGGATGATCAAGAGGGCCGCCGGTCCACCCGGACCGACCCCCGCGACCAGGCCGGGGATCAGGGCTGCTTGCGCCCGATGACCTTGCCGACACGCTCGCCGACGCCCCAGGCGGTGACCCGCCACAGCGCCTCGACGACGATGTTCTGACTCATCTTGCTGTCACCGAGCTCCCGCTCGACGAAGGTGATCGGCACCTCGACGACGTGATAGCCCGCCTTGACCGCACGCCGCGCCAGGTCGACCTGGAAGCAGTACCCCTGCGACTCGACCTCGCCGAGCCCGAGGCCTTCGAGGGTCTCGCGGCGGAAGGCGCGGTAGCCGCCCGTCACGTCGCGGATCGGCACGTCGAGCAGGAGCCGGGAGTAGGTGCTGCCGCCGCGGGAGATGAACTCGCGGTGCTTGGGCCAGTTGACGACCCGTCCGCCCGGCACCCAGCGCGAGCCGAGCACGAGGTCGGCGCCCTTCAGAGCGGTGAGCAGCCGGGGCAGCTCCTCCGGCTGGTGGGAGCCGTCCGCGTCCATCTCGACGAGCACGCCGTAGTCGTTCTCCAGGCCCCAGCGGAAGCCCGCGAGATAGGCCGCGCCGAGCCCTTCCTTGCCCTTGCGGTGCAGCACGTGGACCTGCTCGTCCTCGGCCGCGAGCTCATCGGCGATCTTGCCGGTGCCGTCGGGGCTGTTGTCGTCGGCGACCAGGATGTGCGCGTCCGGCACGGAGGCACGCACCCGGCCGACGATGGACTGGATGTTCTCCGCCTCGTTGTAGGTCGGAATGATCACCAAGGCCGTGCCGAGCGAGCCGAACTGCCTCCCCTGGTCCCCTGCTTCGGAGACCCCGCCGCCGTCGTTCACTACTGCCCCTTCGTTCGTACGCAGAGGACCACCTTAATGGCCGCTGCCTGCGCCGCTGCGACGGCACGGGACGTACTGCGGATCGGGGCCCGGCGCCCTTCGGGCCGACCTGGGACCCGCTGGCTGCGGATCGACCGAAAGCCGTTGTCTACTGAGCGTCCGGGCCCGACCCGGGTCACACCTGCCGATTCGGCTGATACGTTCCCTCGCCTCCGCGTCGCGGGCGCTGGACCTGGCTCCCAGTGGTGGTGCGCCGGTGCGGCACACCACCCGTGACCCAGCGGCGTTCGCGACTGCGTGGAGGTTCGCCGGTCGGACGTCCTGTGGTGGACCCGGCCGAACCTACCGGCCCACGGCGGCTCTCTGTCAATACCCCGCTGAGCTGCGCCGATCTAACGGACCGCCAGGTCAGTGCCCAGGATTCCCAGGTCGTGCGTCGCCGTGACCGGTCATGATCGGCGACGCGCACCGCCGGGACATCACTCGTCCGGCCCCACGAACACGGGCCGCCCGGCCACCACGGTGCGCAGACATACGGGCAGTTCGGCGCCCGGCGAGAGGTCGGGCAGGCCGGGCGTGCCGGACCTAGGGTCGGTCGACCAGCGGGCCACCCGGTCGTCCGGCGCCTGCACCACCAGATCGGAGGTGCGCCACACGGCGTAATCCGCGGGGGCGCCCGGTACGAGGACGCCCGCGTCGTCGCGGCCGACGGCCCGCCAGCCGCCGCGGGTGTGCGCGGTGAACGCCGCCCGCACGGAGACCCGGTGCTCGGGTGTGCGGTGGAAGGCGGCGGCGCGGACGGTGCCCCACGGGTCGAGGGGTGTGACGGGGCTGTCGGAGCCGAAGGCCAGCGGCACACCGGCGCGCAGGAGGGCCGCGTACGGGTTGAGGGTGCGGGCCCGCTCGGCGCCGAGGCGCTGGGCGTACATGCCCTCCTCGCCGCCCCACAGGGCGTCGAAGGCGGGCTGGACGGACGCGGTGAGGCCGAACTCGGCGAAGGCGGCGATCGTCTTTGGGGTGAGCATCTCGGCGTGCTCGACGCGGTGCCGCGCGGCGCGGACGCGGGCCGCACCGACCTTCTCCGCGGCCCGGCGCATCCCGTCGACCACGGAGGCCACCGCGGCGTCCCCGATGGCGTGGAAGCCCGCCTGGAGGCCCTCCTCCGTGCACTCCACGACATGGGCGGCGACGGCCGTGGCGTCCAGGGAGGAGGTGCCGGTGTGGGCCGCGTCGGCGTATGGCTCGTGCAGACAGGCGGTGTGCGAGCCGAGGGCGCCGTCGACGAACAGGTCACCGGCGGCGCCGACCGCGCCGAGTTCCTTCGCGCGCCGCACGTCCTGCTCGGCCCAGTAGCCGACGACGCGCGGGCCGGGCTCCTCGGCGGCGAGCCGCAGCAGCCCGGTGAAGTCGTCCTCGTCGGAGATCTCGGGGCCCGCGCACTCGTGCACGGAGCCGATGCCGAGCGAGGCGGCGTGCCGGAGCGCTGCGCGCTGGGCCTCCGTGCGCTGCTGCGGGGTGATCGCGCCGAGGGCCGCGGCGCGCACGCCGTGGTGGGCGTCGGCGGTCAGCGGGGCGTCCGGGTGGTAGCCGGTGCGCTCGGTGACGCCGGGCACCAGGTCGAGCAGCGCGGTGGTGGCCACGGCCGAGTGGACGTCGATGCGCGAGAGGTAGAGCGGCCTGCCGCCGGTCGCCTCGTCGAGCTCCGCGCGCGTGGGCGGTCGGCCGCCGGGCCAGCGGGCCGCGTCCCAGCCGTGGCCGAGGAGGACGGTGTCGTGCGGTCGCGCGGCGGCGTGTTCGCGTACGAGAACAAGCGCGTCGGCCAGCGAGCGGGCCCCGGTGAGGTCCAGCCCCGTCAGCGCGAGACCGGTGGCCGTGGTGTGCACATGGGCGTCCGTGAATGCCGGGGTGACCAGGGCACCTTCGAGGTCGACCACGTCGTCGACGCTGGCGGCGAAGGAGTCGGCGGCGCCCTCGGAGCCGACCCAGGCGACATGTCCGCGCTCGACGACCATTGCGGTGGCGAACGGATCGGCGGGGCTGTGGATGTCGCCGCCGCGCAGCAGCACGGTGCGGTGGTTCAGTGGATCCTGGGGGTCGTTCCCGGGGGCGGTGCTCTGGCTCATGGGACCAGTCTCGCCCCTGTCGGCGGGCGGCCGACGCGCGGGTCACACCTGGGGCGGGCGCGCCTCGTACGGAGTGGAGAGGACGACCGTCGTGCGCGTGGAGACACCGGCGAGCGCCCGGAGCCTGCTGAGCAGGTGCTCGAGCTCCAGCGGGGTGGCGACGCGGACCTTCAGGATGTAGTTCTCGTCGCCGGCGACGCTGTGGCACGCCTCGATCTCCGGGACGCCCGCGAGCCGTTCGGCGATGTCGTCGGGGGCGCTGGGGTCGAACGGTTTCACCGAGATGAATGCCGTGAGCGGCAGCCCGACGGCCTCGGGGTCGACGACCGCGGCATAGCCGCGGATGACACCCCGCTGCTCCAGCCGGCGCACCCGCTGGTGCACGGCCGACGTGGACAGGCCCGTGGCCTTGCCCAGGTCGGTGTAGCTCATCCGCCCGTCCTTGACGAGCAGCTGCACGATCTGTCGGTCCAGCTCCTCCATGCGCCGAACCTACAGGGCTCTTGATCCCCACGGATAGCCGACTCGTCTCCCCGCTCGAGGGCACCTTTATTTGGCATGTGACGAATGCCACACTCCTGTGCCCGTGTCCGGCGGGATGCAACGATTACCTCTACGACGGGACGGGAAGTGCTTGCTGTGGTCGAGGCCGCAGCGCCTTGTCGGCCCACCCGAGGGGGAGATTCCCATGCAGAACTTGAAGCGCCCCGGCCGGTCTGCCCGCGCCAAGCAGCAGCCGGTCGCAGAGCCCGAGCCGGAGGGCGTCGAACCGGCCGACGCCTTTCTCGACTCCTACGACACCTTTGAGATGTACCGGGTGAACTGCCCCGACTGCGGGCAGCCCATCGCGCTCCTCGCGGACGAGGACGTGCTGCCCGAGCACGCGCTGTGCGCCACGCCGTGGAACCCGTTCGGCCTGACGGTCTGTGCGGGCACCGGCCGGGCGGCCGCCGATGCCGCGCCCGCAGACGAGTCGATGGAGGCTCAGGAGCAGGACACGGCGCTGCTGTTGACGCTCCCTCAGGGGCTCGACTGGCGGACGCAGCCCTTCTCGCACGTGGGCGGTCCCGGCTCGCGCCCGTTCCGGGTGCCGCAGCAGCACCGGCCCGCCGCCTGATTCACCAGTAGGTGCCCTGCACCATGGCGGCCA
Source organism: Streptomyces atriruber (assembly GCF_001418325.1). Classification (GTDB taxonomy): domain Bacteria; phylum Actinomycetota; class Actinomycetes; order Streptomycetales; family Streptomycetaceae; genus Streptomyces; species Streptomyces atriruber. The sequence goes on from NZ_LIPN01000086.1 coordinate 4,766, forward strand.
GGCTGTCGTGGTGCAGGATCAGCGTGTCCGCGGCCTGTGCGCTCGCGGGCACCGCGGCCTCGCCGAAGTGGACCTGCCGGTAGGCGACGCGCAGCATCACGATCGCGTGCCGCAGCGCCGCGTACAGCGTGTAGAAGTCCATGTCGCGCGGTGTGTGCCCGGTGAGCCGGGCGTACGTCGCCTCGACGCGGTCGCGGCGCTGGAAGTCCGGCAGTCCCGGCTGGCCGAAGCTCACCGTCAGGTCCTGGAAGAAGCGGTGGAGATAGACCGTCCAGCCGAGGTCGACCTCACGCGGGGCGAGCGCCGCCATCTCCCAGTCCAGGACGGCCGCGGGCTCGAAGCCGTCGTAGACGATGTTCCCGATGCGTGCGTCGCCCCAGTTGAGCACGGTGTCCCCCTCGTCACGGGGCCACAGGTCCTGCAGACGGTCGAAGGCGCTCTCGATGACGGGTGAGCGGGGCAGTCCGTCCACCACCCAGGCGTAGTAGGCGCGTTGGGCCTCGACGTGGCGTCGCAGCGGGCTGCCCTCGCCCGGCAGCGCGAGGAACTCCGCAGCTTCGGGCGGCACTTGGTCGTGCAGGTGGGCGAGGACGCGGACCGAGGCCTCTTCGAGGTGTGCGCGCTCGGCGTCGGTCGCCTCGTACAGCCAATTCCCCTCGTACGTATAGGGCATGACGTCCGGCGGGACGCGTCCCTCGACCCGCTCCATGACGAAGAAGGGCGCCCCTAGCGGGCCCGGGTCCTCCTCCAGCCACAGCACGCGCGGGACCGGCAGATCGGTGTGTTCGGCGACCAGCCGCATCGTGCGGTACTGACGCGGCATGTCGTAGACGGGGAAGATCGTGTACGCCGCCGGGTCGGCCGCCACCCGCAACGCGCACTTCCGCAGCGGCGGTTCGGGGTGTTCGACGGTGAAGAGCAGGGTCTCGCTGGACATGCCGTTGGACTCGGGCACGGTCACGTCGGACGCCTTGGCGCCGGGCAGCCGGGTGTCGAGCCAGGCGCCGAGACGGCGGGCCAGGTCCTCCGGGTCGCGCGTGGTGGTGCGGGGGCGGGGTGCCGTTGCCATGTCCGTACTCCTTCCTCGGGGCCGTGCCCTCAGGGCGCCATGGAGTCGAATCCGGTGAAACCACTCGGGTCGTGGCGGCCGAAGCTGCCGTGCTCGAAGATGCCGTAGCCGGTGCGCCCTTCCAGGGTGAAGCGCGCGGCGTGGTCGATGACGCCGTACGCGGCGAGGGGGTGGGCCGCGGGGTCCGACAGGTCGTAGCTCCGGCGGTCGGTCCAGTCGCGGCCGCGCCAGGTGCCGTGCTGCCAGTCGTCGGCGGGCGGATATCCGGCGCCCACGGCAAGGGGCAGCGAGGCGAGCACCTGCACGCCGACTTCCAAGGACTTGTGGCCGTCGGGGTCGGTGAGGTGGATGACGGCGCGCTCGGGGTGGCGGGTGCCGGAGCGGTAGGTGATGTCGGTGCGGGGCCAGCCGAGCTGGCGGTCGCGGCTGCCGGGGCGGACGAGGGTGGCGTCGTTGAGGGTGCGGTAGCCGTCCGCGTCCTCCTGGGCGATGACCATGAGGAACCGGTCGTCGAAGTGGACCGGGCACCAGATCCAGTGGAAGCCCTCGGTGGCGAACTCCTCCTCCAGGCGCCCGCGTTCCTCGCCGGGGATGGGCCGCACGCCCCAGCTGCGGTCGCGGGTCGCGGTCCACTCACCCGCCGTCAAGGTGATCTCCTCGCCGCCCGCACGGATGACTCCGGCGGGCCGCCCCGCCTGCACGAAGCGGCGCCCTTCGAGCATGAGCCGGTCGCCGCGATGCTGGATGTGGTGCGGCTCCCACAGGGCGGGGAAGTCGGCGGTCCAGGTCAGGTCGTACGAGAGGGACGAGGGGTCGCCCGGCTCTGCGGCGCACGTCAGGCGGATGCGGCGGAGCGGCTCGTCGACGGTGATGCGCAGCGGTCCGACGCCCAGGTCCGTCCGGTCCTCGCCGAGCGCGTCCGAGGCGCGTACGGCGTGCAGCGTGTCCCCGATGCGCAGGGTGGCGTACGCGTCGATGACGCCGGTGTTCGGATAGACGCCCAGCCCGAGGATGAGCAGGGCGCGGCCCTGATGGTCGAAGAGATGGAAGATGCAGCGGTCGTAGGCGTTGCGGTCGCCCGTCGCGACATGCTTCATCGAGAGGGGGACCTGGTGCACGGGGTACTCGTCGAGCGGGACCGGACGGTCGTCTGCCACGGCAAACCTCCCTGGATGCACGGCAGTTCAGGGTGGCGGGAGGCGTGCGGGCCCCCGGCGCGGAGTTGACGGTACGTCAGTTCGCGGGACGGAGCCAGACACGCGTCGGGCCGGGTGCGCGGGCGCGCGCGCCCGCGGACGGGCCAGGAACAGACGCTCGATTCCCCGAGGCGGTGACTTCCGCGCGGTGGCGGGCGTTGCCCTTGCATGACTCGTACGGACACGGGCGCGGACATGGGCCCGGCGCACTTCCCCACCGGGCGGAGGCGACGCACCCTGGTGACGGTGCCCGCTTCCGCAGAATCGGTTCCCCAGCGGCCCCAGGAGCCCCCACGGCACCAGGCCCCGCTCCAGCACGTACAGCAGCACGCACATCAGCCCGTGCACCAGCAGCCCGTCCACCAGCAGCCCACGCACCAGCCATCACACCAGCAGCCGCACCAGGGCTATCAGCAGCAGTACCAGCAGCCCCACTCGGCCTACCAGCAGCCCCATGTCCAGGACCCGCCGATCTACCGCGCCCTGATCCGCCATTGGGCGGACCGCGGCCGCACGCTGCCGGGGCACCACGACCCGGAGTGGGCCATGCTCGTGGCGCCGCCGGTGCACCGCGGGCAGTTCAGCGCGAGTCGGGACCCGCGAGGTGACGTGCGATGACCATGCGCTGGATCTGATTCGTGCCCTCGACGATCTGCAGCACCTTGGCCTCCCGCATGAGGCGCTCCACGGGGAAGTCCGCGGTGTAGCCGTACCCCCCGAGGACCTGCACGGCGTCCGTCGTCACCTTCATCGCGGCGTCCGTGCACAGCAGCTTGGCCATGGCCGCCTGCTTGGCGAACGGCCGCCCCGCGTCCCGGAGCCTGGCGGCGGAGAGATAGAGCGCCCGGCCCGCCTCGATCTGCGTCGCCATGTCCGCGAGCATGAACCGCAGCCCCTGGAAGTCCGCGATGGGCCGGCCGAACTGGCGCCGCTCGGTCGCGTATGCGATGGCCTCGTCGAGGGCCGCCTGGGCCACTCCGACCGCACAGGCCGCTATCCCGAGCCGCCCGGAGTCGAGCGCGGAGAGCGCGATGGCGAAGCCCTGGCCCTCGTCGCCGAGGCGCCGGGAGTCGGGGATGCGCACGCCGTCGAAGTTGATCTGGGCGGTGGGCGAGCCCTTCATGCCCATCTTCTTCTCGGGCACCGCGGCGCTCAGCCCCTCCGCGTCGCCCGGCACCAGGAAGGCCGTGACGCCACGGGGACCCTCGCCGCCCGTCCGGGCGAGCACCGTGTAGAAGTCGGCGACGCCGCCGTGCGTGATCCAGGCCTTGGTGCCGCTGATGACCCAGTCGTCGCCGTCCTTGACGGCCTTCGTGCGCAGCGACGCGGCGTCCGATCCCGACGCGGGCTCGGAGAGGCAGTACGCGCCGAGGAGACCGCCGCCGAGCATGGCGGGCAGGTGATCGCTCTGCTGCTCCTTGGTGCCGTAACCGGCGAGCGCGTGGCAGGAGAGCGAGTGGACGCTGACGCCGAGACCGACGGTCAGGCGCGCGGCGGCGAGCTCCTCCAGGACCTGGAGGTACACCTCGTACGGCTGGTCGCCGCCGCCGAATTCGGAGTCGTACGGAAGTCCGAGCAGGCCGGACTCGGAGAGCAGTGTGAAGACCTCGCGGGGAAAACGCCCGGCGTCCTCTTCCTCCGCCGCCTTCGGGGCGATCTCGCGCTGGGCGATGTCCCGGACCAGCGAGAGCAGATCCCTGGCCTCATCCGTGGGCAGCTGACGCTCCACCGACTGCGTGATGTGGTCGGGCATGACGCTCTCCTCCCTGTGGGGCTGCGGCGGACGCCCGCGCTGGGTGGGGCGGCGCCGCCGGGAAACGTGCCGAGCCGTGGTCTCCTCCCGGGTCACGAAAGCAGCTGACCAGCGGCTCTGGCGCGTTGAGTATGCCCGATCAGCGGCGACCCGTCACTAGTTAACGACCGCTTACTCGAAAGATAGCTGAAGATCGCTGGTAGCCGGCGGATTGGTACGAACCATTGACCGCACTGGTCTAGTCCTCCTACTGTTCCCCCGAGCGTCTGAACGCGTTCATGCCAAGTCACACCCGCAGGTCCACAGCACCACTTCCCCCCTCCCGGTTTCCCCCCACGAGGAGTCAAGATGCTCAGACCGCACACCCCCCGCGCCTCCTTCCGGGCGCTCCTCGCCACCACCTGTTGCGCCGTCCTCGGCGCCGGTCTGCTGGCCGGCGCGGGCACCGCCGCCGCCGAGCAGGACAAGGGCACCGCGACGAAGGCCGCCGCGGGATCCAAGGTCGTCGGCTACTTCACCGAGTGGGGTGTCTACGACCGGAACTACCACGTCAAGAACGTCGACACCTCCGGCTCGGCCGACAAGCTGACGCACATCAACTACGCCTTCGGCAACGTGCAGGGCGGCAAGTGCACGATGGGCGACGCCTACGCGGCGACCGACAAGGCCTACACCGCCGACCAGTCCGTGGACGGCGTCGCCGACACCTGGGACCAGGAGCTGCGCGGCAACTTCAACCAGCTGCGCAAGCTCAAGAAGAAGCACCCGGACCTCAAGGTCCTCTGGTCCTTCGGCGGCTGGACCTGGTCGGGCGGCTTCACCGAGGCCGCGAAGAACCCCGCGGCGTTCGCCCAGTCCTGCTACGACCTGGTCGAGAACTCCAAGTGGGCCGATGTCTTCGACGGCATCGACATCGACTGGGAGTACCCGAACGCCTGCGGCCTGACCTGCGACACGAGCGGGCGCGAGGCATACAAGAACCTGATGTCCGCGGTCCGTTCGAAGTTCGGCGGCAACAACCTCGTGACCGCGGCGATCCCGGCGGACGCCGCGGACGGCGGCAAGATCGACGCCGCCGACTACGCGGGCGCGGCCCAGTACGTCGACTGGTACAACCCGATGACGTACGACTTCTTCGGCGCCTGGGACGCGAAGGGCCCGACCGCCCCGCACTCGCCCCTCACCTCCTACAACGGCATCCCGAAGGAGTCCTGGAACTCCGACGCCACCATCAAGAAGCTGAAGGCGCTCGGCGTGCCGTCCGAGAAGCTGCTGCTCGGCATCGGCTTCTACGGACGCGGCTGGACGGGCGTCACGCAGAAGGAGCCCGGCGGCACCGCGACCGGACCGGCCGCGGGCAAGTACGAGCAGGGCATCGACGACTACAAGGAACTGAAGACCAAGTGCCCGGCCAACGGCACCGTCGGCGGAACCGCGTACGCGCACTGCGGGAACAACTGGTGGAGCTACGACACCCCGGCGACCATCGCGGGGAAGATGGACTACAAGAACCAGCAGAACCTCGGTGGCACGTTCTTCTGGGAGCTCAGCGGGGACACGTCCAACGGTGAGCTGATCAAGGCCATCAACTGACCTCGACCGCACGGTGATCGGGGCGGGGGCCCAGCGGCCCCCGCCCCTTTCGCGTGCGCCCGGTCAGGGCCGCGCCGGCGCCGGATACGCCGGTTCGAAGTCCTCGATCACCCGCAGCGTGTCGCCGAGCGTGCGCACCAGCAGCGAGCCGACCGTCTCGCGCGGCAGCTCCCGGCTGCCGATCCAGTCCAGCGTGACGCCCTCCACGCTGCACAGCCAGCCGATCAGGGCCGTGCGCGCCAGCTGCGGGATGTCCTTGCGGCCGTACGCACCTTCGGCGATCGCCCCGATCAGCGCCTCGCGCACCCCGTCCCGTATCGCGTGCACCTCGGCGTCGAATCCGACGCCGCCGCTGATGATCGTGCGGTACGCCGCCTGGTGGTGCTCGGCGTAGCGCAGATAGCCGTCGACGGTGCGCTGCACCCGCTCCACGGGCGGCAGGTCGTCGTGGCGTCCGGCGCGGGCCACCAGGTCGGCGACGGAGTCCTCGATGATCGCCAGGTAGTAGCCGCGCTTGGACTTGAAGTAGTAGTAGATCAGCCCTTTGGCGACGCCCGCGTGCTTCGCGATGTCGTCCATGGACAGCGCGTCGTAGGACGTGTCGGCGAACAACTTCCGGCCGATGGCGATGAGTTCGGCACGGCGCGCCGCCGAGCGGTCGGTGCCGCGCTGTTGACTATTATTCAATTCCGGCCCTAGTCTCCAACTGCCTCGGGATCGACCGCAGTATGGCAGAACGGTGCCATCTGCCGGTCCGGCTCCCGGCGGCTCTTCACGCACTCCCCTTACGCACGCTTGGCGACGCGGAACGACGTACGGGAGGAAGACAGTGAACGCAGCACGCACCGCGTTACGCGAGGGCAGAACCTCCTGGAAGAAGACGGCCGTCGTGGCCCTGCCGGCCGTCCTGGCCGTCGGCGTGATGGCCTCCGTGATGGCCGAGGGCGCGCTCGCCGCGTCCTTCGCGGTCTCCGGCACCAGCTTCCAGGTGTCCTCCGGGAAACTCACCAGCCAGGGCCTTTCCTCGTACGTACAGACGGACCGGGACATCGACGGCAAGGGGCACCCGGTGGCGCTCCTCGGGATCGGTGACGCGACCCTCTCCGACATCTGCCAGGCCGCCGAGGTCAAGACCCCGGTGGGGACCGTCGTGTTCAAACTGACCGCGGGCGGCGACGCGGGCAACGTCACCGCGAGCAACCTCATCATCGACGGCGAGGACCTGGTCGGCGACGCCCGCTTCGGCACCGCGCAGATCGGCCGGGACGCCTCGACGCTCGACGAAGTGCCCGGCATCAAGGGCGAGAAGGGCAAGTTCGGGCTGCAGGCCGGGGACATCACGGTCTCCGGCGTGAAGTCGCACGCCTGGTCGGCGACGGGCGGCAACTTCCGGCTCAAGGGCATGCGGGTCGACGTCAGCCTCGGCGGCAAGAAGTGCTTCTGACCGGCGGCGGCAGCAGCGGGGTACGGCCCTTTCGCCGGGACGGCGGCGGCCCGCTCGACCGGCGGCTGCCGTGGCCCGACCAGCGCCGGGTCGTCCGCAGATGGCGGCGCACCCGGCCGTTCTGGGCCGGTCTGCTGATGATCCTCGGCGGCGCCGAGCTGCTCCTGATCCCGCTGTCGCCGCTGACCGTGCTCGTCAGTCTGGGACTCGGCGGGATCGCGGCCCTCGGCATCGGCATCGCCCTCGTGGTGGCCGGGCTCTTCCTGTGGCTGCTGCCGCACACGCACCACTACGTGAGCGTCAACGCCCTGATCCTCTCCGTGCTCTCGTTCGCGGCCACAAACCTCGGCGGGTTCCTCGTCGGCATGCTGCTCGGCATCGCGGGCAGCGCCATGGGGTTCGCCTGGACGCCGGTGCCGCAGGAGGCCGAGGAGGATCCGGCGCGTCCCAGGGTGCGCGACGGACAGGGCACCCGGACGCTGGCCGTGCTGCTGCCCGTGGTGATCGCCGCCGGGCTCGTCGCGCACGCCGCACCGGCGAAGGCGGACCCGGTGACGGCGGCCCCGGCGGACGCGATCGTCGCACCGCGCGTGCCGCCGACCGTCACCACCACGCTCTTCGCGCCCCAGGGCTTCCTCCTGGCGGGCGTCCGGGACATCCCGACCGCCGACGGGCCGCTGAAGGTCATGGTGCTGCGGATGAAGGCCGCCTCGCTCACCGACTACCGGCTCGCCACCCGCGACGGCAAGCAGGAACTGGCGCTGGGCGCCGACACGCTGGACCTGAGCGGCGAGGTCACCCTCTATCTGACCAAGTTCCGGGGGTGTCTGGAGGGCATCCTCTGTCTGACCTTCACGCCCGACAAGCTGCCGGTGCCGCCCGTCGTGCCGCCCTTCGTCTTCATGACGGACGTGAGCGCCGAGCAGGCCCTGGTCACCTCGGACTCGATCGTGGCGGGCGGACTCACCCTGCGGGCCTCGGCATGATCCAGATCCAGGCCGCACTGTTCTGGGCGTACGCGATCGGCGCGACGTTCGCCCTCTCCGCCGCGCGCCAGCTGCAGGTGTGGGAGCGGATCAACGCGGGCGAGGGCCCGCGCACCCGCAGCAGGGCCGCCAACCCCTACCTGGCGCTCACGGGGCTCTTCGCCGCCGTCCTCATGGTCCCGACGGGACTCTTCCTGCTCTGGCAGAACCCGTCCTGGTCGACCATGCACGTGGCGGACGGCCACGAGGGCGTGTGGGCGGGGTTCGTGCTGTTCTACGCGGGCGGGATACCGGTGGCCGCGATCCTCGGGTTCCTGGTGGCGCAGGGCCTGGTGCTCGTGGGGGCCGGCTACTGGGCGTACCTCCAGTGTGTCGGAGGGTACTTCCTGCTGTTCGGGACGCTGATCCACGGCTGGGACGGCAAGGGGTACGAGCGGTTCTTCTCGTCCGGCGCCGGGGACTTCGCCGACTGGCCGCGGGACAGCGTCGTCAACCACGTACTGGACTTCGTGACGTCCGGGACGTTCCTCGCGCTGCTGCTCTTCGGGGCCGCGGTGATCGGCACCATGCTGGTGACCGAGATCGGCTGGCTCATGGAGGGCTGGTCGCTGCCCGGCGCCGACGAGGACCGCAAGGTGCCGCACCTCATGGCCATCGCCATCGCGGCGGCCGGGGTGTACGGCCTGCCCTTCGTGGGCGCGCTCTTCGCGAGCGTGCTGGTGCGGCTCGTCGGCGGGTGGCTCGGACTGCCGCTGTTCGCGGTCGTGGCGGGCCTCACGCTGCTGCACGGGCGCTCGCCGGTGCGGTGGCTGTACGGCCTGGTGGGCGTGCCGGGGCGGCACTGGCGGGCCGGCCTCGACGCGGCCGGCGGCGGTCAGGAGGGCGGCGTCACAACAGACCGGTCTGCGTGACGAGCATCGCGAGGACGACGACGAGGGTCCAGCCCGCGAAGTGCTCCAGCAGGTTCGGCCCGTCGTCCTTGGGGCCGCCGGTGCGGGCCTTCGCTCGGACGGCGGTGGCAGAGGTCGCGGTCATGTCGTTCTCACTGACGTTCGTCTGGCAGGGATCCCCCACGAGGTCCCGGTGCTGACTCCACCCCACGGGACCCCTCCACCTTGCCAGCCGGAGGCGCTCTTGAGGGAGAGACCTTGGTCACCCCCGCACGGCCCACAACTCTGCCGTCACGCTGCGCGTCTAAGTACGGACGGCGGGGTATCTCCCCCGTCCGTACGCCCGTGCACCGTACGACCGAGAGGTTTCCGATGAGCACGAACCGGACGACGACCCGCCGTGGGGCGCGGCTCGCCCTCGCCGCCGCGATCACCGCGACGGTGGCCCTCACCGCCCCGGTCTCGCAGGCCGCGCCGGCCGCCGCCGAGAAGCCGTCACCGGGTGCGCCCGGTCTCGGCGACCCGATGTTCCCGCTGGACGGGAACGGGGGCTACCGGGTGGAGCGCTACTACCTGGACTTCGACTGGCAGGCGCCGAAGACCCCCTTCGAGGCGACGACCACGATCAAGGCACGGTCCACCCAGGCGCTGTCCCGCTTCAATCTGGACTTCGGCGGCAACACCCTGCACAAGGTCACCGTGAACGGCTCCGCGGCCGGCACGTCGCGCGAGGGCGACGAGCTGACGGTGACCCCCAAATCCCCGATCGGCAAGGGGAGTTCCTTCACGGTCGAGGTCACCTACACCGCCGACCCGACACAGACCAGACATCGCGACGACGCCATCGAGGACTACGGCTGGATCCCCACGCCGGACGGCACGGTGGTCTACCCGCAGCCGAACGGCTCGCGGCTGATCTTCCCCGGCAACGACCATCCGAGCCAGCGCGCGCCGATCACCTTCCGCATCACGACCCCGGCCGACCGCACGGCCGTCGCCAACGGCAGGCTGGTCTCGCGCACCGCGCGCCCCGACGGCCGGGTGCGCTGGACGTACGACTCCGAGCAGCCGCTCTCCACCCAGCTGGTGCAGCTGGCCGTCGGCAAGTTCCAGCTGGTCGACAGCGAGGGACCGGGCGGCATCCCGCTGCGCGACGTCGTCCCGGACGCGCTGGTGGAGCCGACCGCCGCCTACCGCGAGCTCACCCCCGACCATCTGGAGTGGCTGCAGGAGAGGCTCGGCCCGTACCCCTTCAACCGCTACGGCCTGCTGGTCGGCGACACCGACCTCGGCGTGGCCCTGGAGACGCAGACCCTGTCGCTCGTCCCGAAGGCCGACCTGCTCGGCACGAAGGTGGACGCCGAGCGGAACATGGTGCACGAGCTGACCCACCAGTGGTTCGGCGACAGCGTGGCCCTCAAGGGCTGGTCCGACCTGTGGCTGAGCGAGGGGCACGCCCGCTTCTACGAACGGGAGTACTCCGAGCAGCACGGCGGGGACAGCTTCGAGGCCGCCATGAAGACCGCCTACCAGGCCCACGACCAGTGGCGCAGGGACTACGGCGCCCCCGCGGAGCCGACCGAGCCGAACCTCTTCAAGCGCATGCGGTACGACGGATCGGCCCTGGTCCTGTACGCGCTGCGCGAGCAGGTCGGCGACGCGACGTTCCAGAAGATCGAGCGCGCCTGGGTGAGCGGCCTCAAGGGGCGCACGGCGAGCACGCAGCAGTTCGTGGACCTGGCGTCGAAGGTCGCGGGCGAGGACCTGGAGGGCTTCCTGCACCCCTGGCTGTACGGCTCCAAGACCCCGCCGATGCCGGGGCACCCCGACTGGGTGGTGGATCCGGCCGTCTGAGGAGGGCCGCCGACCTGACGCCCCGTGCCCGCCCCCACCAGGGGGCGGGCACGCACGCATGGCGCCCCGCTCCCCGCGGCCCCGCCCCTACAGGAGAGATCCACATGGCCTAAAGACACGGTGGAGTCCGTGTCAGGGCCCCGGCCTCCGCGCCCCGAACGCTGACTAGGCTTGCGCCACGCGCTGTGATCGCGTTGATGCCGACCTGCGGGCGACACGAAGGGAACGGGCAAGTGCAGCCGGACGAGCGGGACTTAGAAGGTCAAACGCCGATGGGTGCGGTCTGGCGGACGGTCGTCGAAGGGGTCACGGGCTCGATGGCCTACATCGCCGACCGGCACTGGAACGTCGTGGCGTGCAACGACGAGTTCAGAGCACTCATCCCGGACGGCGATCCGCCGGCCAACATCATGCGGTGGATGCTCCTGGACGACCGGGTCCGGAACAAGATCCTGCTGAACTGGACCGAGGACTGGGCGCGCGGCGCCTGCCCGGCGCTGCGCCGGGCCGTCACGAACCACCCGGCCGACCCGACGCTCATCGACCTGGCGAGCGAGGTGCGGCGCGATCCCCTGGCGGGGCCCATCTATCTGGCGACCGCGGCCTCCCATCCCTTGCATCCCGACGGTGCCGTGCGGCAGGTCAACCACCCCACGAAGGGCCCCGGCTGGGTGATCGCGTCCGCCGCCAACCCGCTCCCGGAGATCGACTCGATGTTCGTGATGATGCAGTACCGGCCGGGCGAGATCCGCCCGCACCAGCCACCGCCGCTGAGCACGAACGCCCGATGACGGTTGCTCAGTGGATCCCGACGGCGGCCAGTGCGGCGCGCTGGCGGGCGGAGAGTTTCGTCGGGAAGTACAGGTAGCAGACGCCGCCCGTGCCCGAGACGACCTTTCCGGTGGCGTTGTAGCGCTTCGTCCGCAGCCAGATGTTCTCCCACTCGCGCCGCTTGTAGACGCGTCGCACCGCCGCGTTGCTCGGCGACGCCGGGTCATTGGCGATCACGTCGCCGTCGGCCGTGAAGCCGATGACCGTCATCAGGTGGCCCGCCGTGCCGTAGCCCGCGCCCGTCAGCTCCTCCCTGAGGAACGACTGGGACGTTATGGCCGGCAGGCCCGCCGCGATCAGGGACTCCAGCTCCGTGAGCGAGGCGAGCCGGGTCACCACGCCCTGCAGGTCCTTGTACGTCGAGGCGTACGCGGCGTTGAAGGGCCAGTTGCCGCAGCCGTTGTACTGGTAGTCGAACGTGTACCGGGCGGCGTGGCACACCTGCGGGTCCTCGTAGGAGGGGTCGACCCAGGACAGGTCGTCCGCCGTCGGCGCGCGCCCCCAGAACTCGATGATCATCTGCGACGAGGTGGGGCTGCACCAGGCCTCGCCGCCGTTGTCGTACTCCGGGTACTGGCCCGCATGGATCTCCTGCGAGTACCGCGGAACCGTCAGCTCCTTGGCGAGGCCCGGCTTCGACGCGGGCACCGTGAAGCGGTCCGGGACCGCCGAGGCCATCGCGCCGAGCCGCCAGACCGTGGGGGTGCCGGTGGCGCCCGGCTTGCGGTAGAGGGTCAGGCGCAGCTGGTACGAGACGACGCGCAGGCCCGTGGTCGCGTCGTCGAGGGAGAGCGTGTCCGTCCACACCGTGGACTTGCCGTCGGTCTGGTCGTCGACCGAGGTCCGCCGGATGTCGGCCTCCTTGTCGTCCCCCGAGGTCCAGCGGCCCATCACGTACCAGGGCGTCTTCGTCTTGTCCGAGTACGTGCCGCGCAGCTCGACCTGGAGCCAGGTGCCGGCCGGGGTCCGCGCGTTCCAGGACGCGATGAGCTCCGTGGCGGGGACGGTGGAGCGGTGCGCGGGCCCGGTCCACCGGGCGTACTCCCAGGTGGCGGTCTTGCCGGTGTGCGGGTCCGCGTAGTCGGTGCGGCCCGCGGGCTTCTCGATCCGCAGGCCGGGGCGGGCCCCGGCGACGGCGGCGGTGCCCTGGTGGGTACCGGAGCTCCAGTCCTTGTGCGAGGTCCAGAAGCGGTTGTCCACGAGACGGTCCGCGCGCGGCGCGCGGGCCGCGGGGCCGCCCGCGGCGGCCAGGGCGGGGGAAGCGGTGGCCGCGAGGGCGGCTACCGCGGCCGCGGTGGCGAGCACGGTTCTGCGGGACATGTCGTCAGCTCGGTCTGATCTGTGTGAGCGCTCGGTGCGGTCGGTTCGGTCAGCTCGGTCCATGAGGGGACCCCCAGTCGACATGGATTCCGGCGGGATCCGGAAAGGTCGGGTCAGGTGCACGGAAGTGGGCCAACTATGGCCGGTCCCTGCCGACTTCTGCCAGCGCTTCGGACACTGCCGTGCGCATCAATATTGGCCTCAACCAATGGCATGACCTGCGACGGCGCGCGGAACACATCCTTCCGCGGTCGTACCCTTGCCCGTGATGACCGAACACCCGCACACCCCGCTCCCCCGCCTCGCCGACACCCTGCGCCGCCTGCCGCCCTCCTGCGGCCCCGTCCGGCTCGTCGCCGTGGACGGGCACGCGGGCTCCGGGAAGTCGACATTCGCCCGCCGACTGGCCGAGGCACTCGGCGGCGCGCCCGTCCTGCGGCTCGACGACATCGCCAGCCACGATCAGCTCTTCGGCTGGACGGACCGGCTGCGGCGGCAGGTCCTCGACCCCCTCTCCCGCGGCGAGACGGCACGGTACGCGACGTACGACTGGCACGAGCGGCGCTTCGGCCCGGCCGACGGGCTCCTGCCGCCCGCGCCCGTGGTGATCGTCGAGGGGGTCGGCGCGGGCCGCCGGGCGCTGCGCCCGCAGCTCGCCGCCGTGCTCTGGATGGACGTGCCGCACGAGGAGGCATGGCAGCGGGGGCGCCATCGGGACGGAGCGGTCCAGCGTGACTTCTGGGACGGATGGGAACCCGAGGAGCTCCAGCACTTCACCGGGGACCCCTCCCGGCCCTTCGCGCACCTTTTGGTGCGGCAGCGCCCAGAGGGATACGAGGTACTTCCGGGCCCCAATGTGACGCTTACAGAGGCCTGAATCATCACTCTGAGTGAAGGATCATCGGCGGTCCGCTGAACCCCCGGAAATTCACTTCCACTTGGCCCGACGAGTTTTGGCGAGTGCTTCAACTCTGCTTGACCCAGGGCCCTTACAGGACTTACGTTCTGAATGTGCGGTCTTGCGAGGCCGCCCGCAGACGCGAAGCCCCCGGTTGTTCCCCCGTGATCGGGGGCTTCGTTCTGCCCTCCGAGCCCGATTTCCGGCCGCCACGAGGCTCCATCCGCTCACGGTCGGTCACCATCGGGTGGAGCCTTCGTCGGCACTTTCCGGCCGATCGACCGGTGCGGCACCCTACGGCCGACCGCTCCCCCGCAGGTACGATGCATCTCGGTGCGCCTTTTCGGACGGCCGCTCTGCGCATCGAACCAACTCCCGTCCGCAGCACACTGGTTCAGCGCGATGGTTCAGCGGCGCAGTGGTTCGGCGCAGTCGCCGGCGGGCACCGGTCCGGCGGTACGCAAACGGGGGCACGGTTTGTGGGGGACCTGATGGACTTCGATGCGGTGGGCGCACCCGCCCCGGCCGACCTCGCCTGGCTGAGGGGCGTCGACGCCTACACGATGGGCGCCTATCCGCAGGCGGAGGACGAGTTCCGGACGGCGGTGCGGATGGACCCCGGGATGGCCGACGGCTGGCTAGGGCTGCACGCGCTGCGCATCGACACGACGACGGCGCTGCTGCGGATGTTCCAGCACCGGGACCGGTTCGGCGAGCAGCGCACCCGGCACGGCCGCGCCCTCAACTCCTGGTACTGGCTCGGCTGGTGGGTGCAGCCCGTCCTGGAGAACGCCCGCGACCTGCTGCTCGCGCACGCCTCGCACTGGCTGGACGGCCGCCATGTCCCTGAGCTCGACCGGGCGCTGGCGGGACTGCCGCCGGTCGACGCGGACCCGCAGGTGCGCTTCCTGCACGCCTGCCGCTCCTACCTGGTCAAGGACTGGGAGCAGTTGGTGCGGCACACGGACCCGCTGATCGACGACCCGATGCTCGGCATCGAGGCCGGGCTCTTCGGCGGCATGGCCCGGGTCCGCCTGGAGACGTACGGCCAGGCCGAACCGCTCCTGTCCGCCGCCCTCATGCGCTGCCGCAGCGAACAGCCCCAGCGCAAGGAGCTGCGCTACTGGCTGGCCCGCGCGCACGAGGGCACCGGCCGCTCGGCGGCCGCCCTGCCCCTGTACCGCGCGGTGCACCGGGTCGACGCCTCCTTCATGGACACCTCGGCGCGGCTCGCGGCGATCTCCGAGGGGGACGGTTACGACGAGGCTGCCGACCTCGCCGCCGCGATCAGCCTCACCGGAGCGGGGCAGGACGTGCTGGAGGCGCCCGACGGCATCGACGTGCTGTTCGGCCCTGAGGGCCGGGACGTGAAGGTCACCGGACCCGAACTCCCCTCGGGCGGCGGCCCGTCGGCCACCGACGGCACCACAGGGCCTTCGGGCCCCACGGGATCCCCGGGAGCGCCAGGATCCTCGGGCCCTTCCGACGCCGACGCCGTCCGTGAGAAGGCGATCATCCCGATCAAGGCGGGGCCGCCGCAGCTGCCCCCGGGCCCCACCGACCCCGCGCTCCTGGAGGCCGCGCTCTCCGAACTGGAGGGCATGGTGGGCATGGAGCCGGTGAAGCGCCAGGTCAAGGCGCTCTCCGCGCAGCTGAACATGGCGCGTCTGCGCGCCGCACAGGGCCTGCCGGTGCAGCCGCCGAAACGACACTTCGTCTTCTCCGGCCCCTCGGGCACCGGGAAGACCACCGTGGCCCGCATCCTCGGCCGGGTCTTCTACGCGCTCGGCCTGCTGGGCGGCGACCACCTCGTGGAGGCACAGCGCGCCGACCTCGTCGGCGAGTACCTGGGCCAGACCGCCGTGAAGGCCAACGAACTGATCGACTCGGCGATCGGCGGGGTCCTCTTCGTCGACGAGGCGTACTCGCTCTCCAACTCCGGCTACGGCAAGGGCGATGCCTACGGGGACGAGGCCCTGCAGGTCCTCCTCAAGCGCGCCGAGGACAACCGCGACCACCTCGTCGTGATCCTCGCGGGCTATCCCGAGGGCATGGACCGGCTCCTCGCCGCCAACCCCGGCCTGTCCTCACGCTTCACGACCCGCGTCGACTTCCCCTCGTACCGCCCGCTCGAACTCACCGCCATCGGCGAGGTCCTCGCCGCGGACAACGGCGACGTCTGGGACGAGGAGGCCCTCGAAGAGCTGCGCTCCATCAGCGGGCACGTCGTCGACCAGTCCTGGATCGACGAGCTCGGCAACGGCCGCTTCCTGCGCACGCTG
Source organism: Streptomyces atriruber (assembly GCF_001418325.1). Classification (GTDB taxonomy): domain Bacteria; phylum Actinomycetota; class Actinomycetes; order Streptomycetales; family Streptomycetaceae; genus Streptomyces; species Streptomyces atriruber. The sequence goes on from NZ_LIPN01000086.1 coordinate 20,882, forward strand.
TACGAGAAGAGCTGCGCCTACCGCGACCTGCGGCTCTCCGGCTACCCCGGCGAACCGGGGCGCGACGACCTGTCGACGCTGCGGCTGCCCGACCTGATGCAGGCGTACGGCGAGGTGCTCTCGGGCCGCGGACCGCAGGACACCCCGGGGGTCTGACACCCCGGGGGTCCCTTCGGGTCAGCCCGCGTGGCTGACCGCGAGCGCGGAGTCCCTGGAGTCCTCCGGCGGCGTCCTCGGCACCGTGACCCGGTGCGCCGGATCACGGACCTCCCCCACCAGGAGCTCCAGCACGTCCTCCAGGGCCACCAGGCCGAGCACCTTCCCGGACGCGTCGGCGACCTGCGCCAGGTGCGTCGCGGCGCGGCGCATCACGGTCAGGGCGTCGTCCAGCGGGAGCTCGGCCCGCAGCGTGGTCATCGGACGCCACACCTGCTGCGGCACGGCACGCTCGGTCTCCTCCAGGTCCAGTACGTCCTTGACGTGGAGGTAGCCCATGAAGGCGCCGTTCTCCGCGCGGACCGGGAAGCGGGAGTACCCGGTGCGCCCGGTGAGCTCCACGACCCCGGCGGGGGTGACCGACGGGCCGACGGTGACCAGCGCCACCGGATCGAGCAGGACGTCCGTGACCGGGCGCGAGCCCAGCTCCAGAGCGTCCTCCAGGCGCTCCTGCTCGACGGGGTCGAGCAGTCCCGCCTGACCGGAGTCCTCCACGAGGCGGCCCAGCTGCACACTGGTGAACACCGCCTCGACCTCGTCCTTGGGCTCCACCCTGAAGAGCCGCAGGACGACCCGGGCGCACGCACCGAGCGCCACGGTCACCGGCCGGCACAGCCGCGCGAAGGCGACCAGACCCGGGCTGAACCACAGTGCGGTCCTCTCGGGCGCCGCCATCGCGAGGTTCTTCGGGACCATCTCGCCGATGACGAGGTGGAGGAAGACGACGACGGCGAGCGCGATCACGTAGCCGAGGGGGTGGATCATGCCCTCGGGCAGGTGGACCGTCTCGAAGACCGGCTCCAGGAGGTGGGCGACGGTCGGCTCGGCGACCGCACCGAGCGTCAACGAGCAGACGGTGATGCCGAACTGGGCGGCCGCCATCATCTGCGGCAGATGCTCCAGGCCGTACAGGACCTGGCGGGACCGCTTGGTGTCCAGGGGCTCGATCTGGCTGCGGCGCACGGACACGAGCGCGAACTCGGCCCCCACGAAGAAGCCGTTGGCGAGCACCAGCAGGAGGGCGAAGAGGAGTTGCAGCAGACTCATCGGAGTGCCTCCGCGGCTTCCACGACGGCCGAGGCGTCGTGGGTGCGCACCAGCCGCACCCGCTCCGCCCGGTAGTGCCCGACCTGGCGCACCGAAAGCCGCCAGCCCGGGAGTTCGGCCCGGTCGCCCGGGGCCGGGATGCGGCCGAGCAGGTCGGCGACGAGGCCGGCCACGGTCTCGTACGGCCCCTCGGGCACGTCGAGGCCTATGCGTTGGAGCGTGTCGACACGACAGCTGCCATCGGCGTCCCACGCCGCCCTGCCGTCCTCGGCCGGTGCGGGACAGAGCTCGGGCAGGTCGAAGTGGTCGTGCTCGTCGCGGACCTCGCCGACGAGCTCCTCGACGATGTCCTCAAGGGTGACGACGCCCGCCGTGCCGCCGTACTCGTCGACGACGACGGCGATCGGCTGCTCGCTGCGCAGCCGCTCCAGGAGGGGCTGCACGGGCAGCGTCTCGGGGACGAGCACCGGGGACTTCGCGATACGGCCCACGGGCGTCCTGAGGCGTGCGTGGGCCGCCACCGCGAGGGCGTCCTTGAGGTGGACCATGCCGACGATCTCGTCGATCCGCTCGTCGTAGACCGGGAAGCGGGACAGACCGGTGGCGCGGGTCAGGTTCACGACGTCCTCGGCGGTCGCCGACGACTGCAGGGCGCTGACCTTCACGCGCGGCGTCATGACGTGCTGTGCGGTCAGCTCGCCGAGGGAGAGGGTGCGTACGAACAGGTCGGCGGTGTCCTGTTCCAGGGCACCGGCCTGGGCCGAGTGCCGGGCCAGGGAGACCAGTTCGCCGGGGGTGCGGGCCGAGGCCAGCTCTTCGGCGGGCTCGACGCCGAGGGCGCGCACGAGACGGTTGGCCACGGCGTTCAGGAGCGCGATCACGGGCCGGAAGAGCCGCGCGAACACATGCTGCGGGCCCGCGACGAACCGCGCGACCTGCAGCGGCCTGGACACGGCCCAGTTCTTGGGCACCAGCTCGCCGATCACCATCTGCACGGCGGACGCGAGCAGCATGCCGACCACCACGGAGACACCGCCGACGGCACCGCCGGGGACGCCGACGGCCGTGAACGGGCCCGCGAGCAGGTGCGCGAGGGCCGGTTCGGCGAGCATGCCGACGACGAGCGAGGTGATGGTGATGCCGAGCTGGGTGCCGGAGAGCTGGAAGGACAGCTCCTTGAGGGCGTCGACGACCGTACGGGCTCTTCGGTCGCCGTCGGCCGCGGCCTTCTCCGCGTCCGGCCGCTCGACGGTGACGAGGCCGAACTCGGCCGCCACGAAGAAGCCGTTGGCGAGAATCAGCAGGAATGCCGCCCCGAGAAGCAGCAGGGGCACTGTCATGCCGCCGCCTCTCCGGTCGTGCCGGTCCCGGTATGTCGGGAGGGGGCGGCGCAGGTACTACAGGACGATCCGTCCATCGCCGGAGGGAGTCACTCCTCGGTTAGCAGGAGCCCCTGGGAGCCGGGCGGGCCCGTCAGGGGCGGGGCGGCACTCCATGCACGCCCCGCCACCAGATTAATCAAGACCGGGCGCGGAACGTCCAGTAGCGCGGGCGTCCGCGAGGGCACGAAGGGCGCGGGCGTCGCCGATCGCCTGCTGCTTGGCGATGCCCGGCTGGATGCCCAGGGCGGGCAGGCTGGTGCCGTCGCTGAGGTTCAGGAACACCCAGGGGTCGCCGGGCCGGAGGTTGACCTGCACGATCTCGGCCCAGGCGAGGCGGCGGCTGGTCGCGATGTTGACGACGGTGACGCCGGACTCGTCGGCGACGACCTTGGGCCTGCTGAGCAGCACGAGCACGCCGCAGAGCAGCGCGCCGGTGAAGACGAAGCTGGCCCGCTCCCCCGGGCTGAGCGTGGGCAGCAGGAAGGCGATCACCGTGATCACCACGAAGATCGTGACGCCCGCGGTGAGCATGACGGCCCGGGTCCGCGTCGGCCGGAAGGTGACGGGCAGGGCGGGAAGGGCGGGGCTGTCGGACATGAGGCTGGTGCTCCTACCGGTTCAGGGGCCGGTCAGAGGCGGCAGGCGTGGATGGCCGTGGTCAGGATGGCCCGGGCGCCGATGGCGTACAGGTCGTCCATGATCCGCTGGGCCTCCTTGGCGGGGACCATGGAGCGGACGGCCACCCAGCCCTCGTTGTGCAGCGGCGAGATCGTCGGCGACTCCAGGCCCGGGGTGAGGGCGACGGCCTGCTCCAGGTGCTCGGCGCGGCAGTCGTAGTCCATCATCACGTACGACCGGGCGACGAGGACGCCCTGGAGGCGGCGCAGGAACTGCTGCACCTTGGGGTTGTCGGTGTCGGCGCCGGTGCGCCGGATGACGACGGCCTCGGACTTCATGATCGGGTCGCCGAAGACCTCGAGGCCCGCGTTGCGCAAGGAGGTGCCGGTCTCCACGACGTCCGCGATGACCTGGGCGACGCCCAGCTCGATGGCGGTCTCGACGGCGCCGTCCAGGTGCACGACGGAGGCGTCGACGCCCTGCTCGGCGAGGTGCTTGGCGACGATGCCCTCGTAGGAGGTCGCGACGGTCTTGCCCGCGAGGTCCTTGAGGTCGCTCGCCGTGCCCGGCTTCGCGGCGAAGCGGAAGGTGGAGCGGGCGAAGCCGAGCGGCAGGATCGCCTCGGCGTCGGCTCCGGAGTCGATCAGCAGGTCCTCACCCGTGATGCCGATGTCGAGGCGGCCGGTCGCGACGTAGATCGCGATGTCCTTGGGCCGCAGGTAGAAGAACTCGACCTCGTTGTCGGGGTCGACGAGGACGAGCTCCTTCGACTCCTTGCGCTGCTGGTAGCCCGCCTCATGGAGCATCGCCGACGCAGGTCCGGACAGTGAACCCTTGTTGGGGACGGCAATGCGCAGCATGAGGCGGGATTCCTTTGCGTGACGGGTGGGTTGAGCTGACTTGGTGGACGTACGGCTCAGAGGTGGGCGTAGACGTCGTCGAGGGAGATGCCGCGGGCGACCATCATCACCTGTACGTGGTACAGGAGCTGCGAGATCTCCTCGGCGGCGGCTTCCTTGCCCTCGTGCTCGGCGGCCATCCACACCTCGGCGGCCTCCTCGACGACCTTCTTGCCGATGGCATGGACGCCCTTGTCGACCAGCTCGGCGGTGCGGGAGGTCGCGGGGTCGCCGTTGGCGGCCTTGTGCTGGAGCTCGGTGAAGAGCTCCTCGAAAGTCTTCTTGGACATGATGGTCGCCACTCTACGCGGCCGGACGGTCCCCCTCAGCGCCAGGGTTCGGAGATGGTACGGAGCGTGGTCGCGGTGGCGACCGCCGCGGTGACCGCTTCGTGGCCCTTGTCCTCGCGGGAGCCCTCGATGCCCGCACGGTCCAGCGCCTGCTCCTCGGTGTCGCAGGTCAGCACGCCGAATCCGATCGGCACGCCGGTGTCCACGGAGACCTGGGTGAGGCCCTGTGTGACGCCCTGGCACACGTACTCGAAGTGCGGGGTGCCGCCGCGGATGACGACACCGAGCGCGACGATCGCGTCGTATCCGCGCCCGGCGAGGACCTTGGCCACGACGGGCAGCTCGAAGCTGCCGGGGACGCGCAGCACGGTCGGCTCGCTGATGCCGAGCTCGTTCAGGGCGCGCAGGGCGCCGTCGACGAGGCCGTCCATGACCTTGTCGTGCCACTGCGCAGCGATCACCGCGACCCGGAGGTCGCCGCAGTTCTTGACGCTCAGTTCGGGTGCACCCTTGCCGCTCACGCGCTTCTCCTCAAGATCTTCTGACCGTGGTAGCTGCTTGCTTGTTGGGCTTACTGGTTTCCGCAGGCGGACACGTCGGTGGTGTCCAGCCAGGGCAGGTCGTGCCCCATCCGGTCCCGCTTGGTACGCAGGTACCGAAGATTGTGTTCACCGGCCTCGACCGGCATGGGCTCGCGCCCGGTGACCTTCAGGCCGTGCCGCAGGACCGCGTCGGTCTTGTCGGGGTTGTTGGTCATCAGCCGGACGCCGCGGACGCCGAGGTCGCGCAGGATCTGCGCGCCCGCGCCGTAGTCGCGGGAGTCGGCGGGCAGGCCGAGCTCCAGGTTGGCGTCGAGGGTGTCGCTGCCCTGCTCCTGGAGGGCGTACGCGCGCAGCTTGGAGAGCAGGCCGATGCCGCGCCCCTCGTGGCCGCGCAGGTAGACGACGACGCCGCGTCCCGCGTCGGTGATGCGCCGCATGGACGCCTCCAGCTGCGGGCCGCAGTCGCAGCGCAGGGAGTGGAAGACGTCGCCGGTCAGGCACTCGGAGTGCAGCCGGACGAGGACGTCCTCGCCGTCGCCGATGTCGCCGTGGACGAGGGCGACGTGCTCGACGCCGTCGACGGTGGAGCGGTAGCCGTAGGCCGTGAAGTCCCCCGCGGCGGTGGGCAGGCTGACCTCAGCCTCGCGGCGGACGGTGGGCTCCGCGGAGCGGCGGTAGGCGATCAGGTCCTCGATGGAGATGATCGTCAGGCCGTGCTTGCGGGCGAACGGGACCAGCTCGGGCAGCCGCAGCATCCGGCCGTCCTCGCCCGCGATCTCCACGATGGCCCCGGCGGGGCGCAGTCCCGCGAGCCTGGCGAGGTCGACGGCGGCCTCGGTGTGGCCGTTGCGGGCGAGCACGCCGCCGGACTTGGCGCGCAGCGGGAAGATGTGCCCGGGGCGCACGAAGTCGTCGGCCGCGGCGCTGCCCGAGGCGAGGAGCCGCAGCGTGGTGGCGCGGTCGTCGGCGGAGATGCCGGTGCTCACGCCGTGCGCGGCGGACGCGTCGACGGAGACGGTGAAGGCCGTGCTCATCGACTCGGTGTTGTGCTCGACCATCTGCGGGAGCCGGAGCCGGTCCAGCTCGTCGGCCTCCATGGGCGCGCAGATCAGTCCGCGGCACTCGCTCATCATGAAGGCGACCGTTTCCGGCGTCGCCTTCTCGGCGGCGACGACGAGGTCGCCCTCGTTCTCGCGGTCCTCGTCGTCGACGACCACGACGGGGCGGCCCGCCGCGATGTCGCGGACGGCCTGCTCGACGGGGTCGAGGGAGAGGTCGAGGGTGTCTTCTTCGCTGGCGGCGCTGCGCCAGACCGGTGCCACAGTCATGCCGGGGCTCCTTCCATGACGGGCTGCGAGGCGGCCGCGCGGGAGCGCAGCCACCAGTCGCGCATGCCCCAGAGGACGAGGGCGAGGTAGACGACGTACACGAGTCCGGAGAAGGCGAGGCCGCTGCTGAAGGCGAGCGGCACGCCGACCACGTCGACGAGCAGCCAGGCGAACCAGAACTCGACGAGACCGCGGGCCTGGGCGACCATCGCGGCGAGCGTGCCGACGAAGATGTAGGCGTCGGGCCAGGGGTTCCAGGACAGGTCGGGGACGGCGCTGAACAGGGCGCCGACGGCGAGCGTGCCGACCGCGGTGCCCGCGACCAGGACGCCCCGCTCCCTCCAGGTGGCGAACCGGATGGCGATGGAGCCGTCCTGCGCCTGCTGCCTGCCGCGCGTCCACTGCTGCCAGCCCCACAGCGCGACGCCGATGACGAGGAGCTGCTTGCCGACGCCGCCGGAGAGCTGCGCGGAGGCGTACGCGGCGACGAGGATGACGCCGGACAGGAACTGGGCGGGCCAGGTCCATATCGAGCGCCGCCAGCCGAGCGCGAGGGCGACCAGGCCGACGGTGTTGCCGATCATGTCGGACCACAGGATGTGCTGGTCGAAGGCCGTGAAGGCTTCGGAGTTGAGCCAGTTCACTTGGCGGCCTCCTGGGACGGCACTTGAGCACGGTCGCCGAGCAGGCGCTCGACGTACTTGGCGATCACGTCGACCTCCAGGTTGACCGGGTCGCCGGGCTGCTTGATGCCGAGCGTGGTCAGCGCGAGGGTCGTGGGGATGAGGCTGATGGTGAAGTGGTCCGGGCCCGCGTCGACCACGGTGAGGCTGACGCCGTCGACCGTGATGGAGCCCTTCTCCACGACGTAGCGGGAGAGGTCGGCGGGGAGCGAGACCTTGACGATCTCCCAGTTGTCGGAGGGCTTGCGTTCGACGATCTCGCCGGTGCCGTCGACATGGCCCTGCACGATGTGACCGCCCAGGCGCGCGCCGACCGAGGTGGGGCGCTCCAGGTTGACGCGGGAGCCGACCGCGAGCGCGCCCAGGCTGGAGCGGTTCAGGGTCTCGGCCATCACGTCGGCGGTGAATTCGTCGCCCTCGTGCTCCACGACCGTCAGACAGACGCCGTTGACCGCGATGGAGTCGCCGTGCTTGGCGCCCTCGGTGACGACGGGGCCGCGCAGACGGAAGCGAGAGGCGTCGGGGAGGTTCTCGACGGCGGTGATCTCGCCCAGCTCTTCGACGATTCCGGTGAACACTTCAGTGCTCCTTCGCTACGAGGGTCGCGGTGATGCGCAGGTCGGGGCCGATGCGGACGGTCTCGCTCACGTCGAGACGCAACGCTTCGGTGATGGTCGTGATTCCGCCGCCGGTGAGTGCTGCGGGCCCCGCGCCGAGCAGGACGGGGGCGAGGTAACCGACGACGCGGTCGACGGCGCCGGCGGCGACGAAGGCACCGGCGAGCGTCGGACCGCCTTCGAGGAGGACGGACCGCACCCCGCGCGCGTGGAGCACGTCGAGGAGGGTCCGGATGTCCAACCCACCCTCTGCGCGCGGGAGTCGGACGACGTTCGCGGCGTTTTCAGCGTTTTCGGTGTCGTACGCAGGCGTGGCGTCGTCGGCGACGGCGATCAGGGTGGGTGCCGCGTCGTCCAGGACGCGGGCGTCCGGCGTGACGGCGGTGCCGTTGGTGTCGACGACGACGCGCAACGGCTGGACGGCGCCTTCGATGCCCCGCACGGCGAGGTGCGGGTCGTCGGCGCGCTGGGTGCCGGAGCCGACGACGACGGCGTCGCACTCGGCGCGCAGCCGGTGCACGTCGGCGCGGGCCTCGGCGGAGGTGATCCAGCGGCTGGTGCCGTCGGCGGCGGCGATGCGGCCGTCGAGCGTGGCGGCGTACTTCCAGGTGACGTGCGGGCGGCCGAGCCGCACGGAGGTCAGCCAGGCGGCGTTGACCTCGGCGGCCGCCGCCTCCAACAGACCCTGCTCGACCGGGATTCCGGCCGCGCGCAGGGTCTGCGCGCCGCCCGTCGCGGTCGGGTTGGGGTCGCCGACCGCGTAGACGACCCGGGCGATGCCTGCGTCGATGAGGGCCTGCGCGCACGGGCCGGTGCGGCCGGTGTGGTTGCAGGGTTCGAGGGTGACGAGGGCGGTGCCGCCGCGGGCCCGCTCGCCCGCCGCGCGCAGGGCGTGGACCTCGGCGTGGGGGCCGCCCGCGCGCTGGTGCCAGCCCTCGCCGACGCTCTCGCCCGCGGCGTCGAGGACGACGCAGCCGACGACGGGGTTGGGGCTGGTGGAGCCGAGGCCGCGGGCGGCCAGCGTGATGGCGTGCCGCATGGCGGCTGCTTCGGCTACGGCGGTGGCCACCGGGTCCTCCTGCCTCTTCGGGCACGGACTCCGGGGCACTGTCGACGAACGACAGAACGTACGGGCAACGACACCTGGAGCGACGCCTGCGCCGGATGACACCTGTCCCCGGAAATTCCGGAAACCGCTCCCGGCCGAGGCCAGGAACAAGCCATTACGGCGGCGTGCACAGAGATGCCCGCCCGCCGCGCACTGCCTCCCATCCGGACTTTCACCGTCGGTCCAGGAATTTCACCTGGTCAACCGGCCGCTGGAGGCGACCGGGTCGCGGACTGTAACCGCCGGTTCGGAATTACACCGACCCCGGAGTGCGCTGCTTCTGGTACGAGCCCAGTGTGCCATGGCCGGTCGCGGGCCATACGGGTGACCGGCTGTGGGCTGGCTCACAGCATCCACCATTCAACATCATGTTCAACCATCTTGGTCCAGACCTATTGACGCACTGGTCTAGTCCTCTTAATCTCACCGACACCTCCGAGGAGCAGGAGCCGACGGTGTGCGCACGCCGGGGCCCCAGAACGATCCACATCTGTGCCAGTTGTGTTGTTCCGCCCCGCTCGTGTTCCGCACCGTTCCCAGGAGGCTCCCTTGCCGTCCCTCACCCGCGCGAGACCCACGCTGCTCGCGTCCGGCGCAGCCGTCGCCGGACTGCTGCTCAGCCTGGTCTCCGGCGGCGCCACGCACGCCGCCGCCGACGATGCGTCCTGTCGCCCCGACGGCCTCTACCAGACGCCCGGTGTGAACGTCCCCTACTGCTCCGTCTACGACAGCGACGGCCGCGAGAAGATGGGCGCCGACCACCAGCGCCGCACCATCGGCTACTTCACCGGCTGGCGCACCGGCAAGAACGGCGAGCCCGCCTACCTCGCCAAGGACATCCCGTGGGACAAGATCACTCACGTCAACTACGCCTTCGCGCACGTCGACAAGGACAACAGGCTCTCCGTCGGCTCCGACGGCGAGAAGAACGCCGCCACCGGGATGACCTGGCCGGGCGTCGCGGGCGCCGAAATGGACCCGGCGCTGCCCTACAAGGGCCACTTCAACCTGCTCAACAAGTTCAAGAAGACACACCCGAACGTCAAGACGCTGATCTCGGTGGGCGGTTGGGCCGAGACCGGCGGCTACTTCGGTGACGACGGCAAGCGCGTGAACTCCGGCGGCTTCTACTCGATGGCCACCAACGCGGACGGCTCCGTGAACCAGGCGGGCATCGACACGTTCGCCGACTCCGCGGTCGCCTTCATCAAGAAGTACGGCTTCAACGGCGTCGACATCGACTACGAGTACCCGACCTCGATGAAGGACGCGGGCAACCCGCTCGACTACTCGCTCTCCAACGCCCGCCGCGGCGGCCTCGTCAAGGGCTACGCGGCGCTGATGAAGTCCCTGCGCCAGAAGCTCGACAAGGCGGGCGCGGCCGACGGCAAGCACTACATGCTGACCGTGGCGGCCCCCTCCTCCGGCTATCTGCTGCGCGGCATGGAGACCTTCCAGGTCCAGAAGTACCTGGACTACGTCAACATCATGTCGTACGACCTGCACGGCGCCTGGAACGAGTACGTCGGCCCCAACGCCTCGCTCTTCGACGACGGCAAGGACGCCGAGCTCGCGGCCGCCAACGTCTACGGCAGCTCGCAGTACGGCGGCATCGGCTATCTGAACACCGACTGGGCCTACCACTACTTCCGCGGCTCGATGCCCGCCGGGCGCATCAACATCGGCCTGCCGTACTACACCCGCGGGTTCAAGAACGTGCAGGGCGGCACCGACGGGCTGTGGGGCAAGGCGGCCGCCACCAGCTGTCCTGCCGGGTCCGGCCTGACCAAGTGCGGTGACGGCGCGGTCGGCATCGACAACCTCTGGCACGACAAGGACGACAACGGCAAGGAGTCGCCCGCGGGATCCAACCCGATGTGGCACGCCAAGAACCTGGAGAAGGGGATCGTCGGCGACTACGTCACCAAGTACGGCTTCCCCGCGGACACCAAGCTGACCGGCACCTACGCCCGCAAGTACAGCTCCACGCTGGTCGCGCCGTGGCTGTGGAACGCGGACAAGAAGGTCTTCCTGTCAACGGAGGACGAGGAGTCGGTGGCGAAGAAGGCCGACTACGTGGTCGACCGGGGCATCGGCGGCACGATGATCTGGGAGATGGCCGGCGACTACCGGTGGAACGCGGACAAGAGCCAGTACGAGATGGGCGACACGCTCACCTCGCTGATGTACGACAAGTTCAAGGCCGCGAAGCCGTACGGCGCCAAGGTCTCCAACAAGGAGCTGCCCACCAAGGCCGTCGACATCGGTGTGGAGTTCGGTGACTTCAAGCTGGGCGATTCGAACTACCCGATCACGCCCAAGGTGAAGATCACCAACAACACGAAGACGGCTCTGCCCGGCGGCACGGAATTCCAGTTCGACTACTCCACCGCGGCTCCCGGAAACGCCTCCGACCAGTCCGGATTCGGTACGAAGGTGATCAGCAGCGACCACACGGGAAGCAACGTCGGCGGTCTGAAGGGCGACTTCCACCGGGTCTCGCTGAAGCTGCCCGCCTGGCAGTCGCTGGCACCCGGCGCCTCCGTGGACCTCTCCTTCAACTACTACCTGCCGGTGTCCACGCCGTGGAACTGGACGGTGAACATCAGCGGCACGACGTACGCGCTCGCCGGTGACCTGGCGCGCGGCACCACGGTCGTCGAGCCCGGCGGCACCGGACCGACCGACCCGCCGGACCCGACCGACCCGCCGACGCCCGGCAAGTGCACCGCGCCCGCATGGGGTTCGGCCGCCGAGTACGGCAGCGGCACCACGGTGTCCCACAAGTCCCACACGTGGAAGGCCAAGTGGTGGACGAAGGGCGATGAGCCCGGCGCCGGTGGCGAATGGGGGGTTTGGCAGGATCTCGGCGCCTGCTGACTGTCCGTAGTGCTCACGCCCGTGGGATTTGGCACCCTATGGGCGTGAGCACTGCAGCGGCACTGGCCGAGGAGTTCGAGTCCCACCGCCCCCGGATGTTCGGCCTTGCCTACCGGATACTCGGCTCCGCGCAGGAGGCGGAGGACGCCGTGCAGGACGCGTATCTGCGCTGGAACGGCACACGGCGCGAGGACATCGCGCAGCCGGCCGCCTGGCTGGCCAAGACCGTCACGAACCTCTGCCTGACCAGGCTGACCACGGCCCGCGCCCGCCGCGAGCAGTACGTGGGGACCTGGCTGCCCGAGCCGGTCATCACCTCCGGCGGCACCCTCGGACCGCTGGAGTCCGCGGAGCAGCGGGACGCCGTCTCGATGGCCCTGCTCGTCCTCCTGGAACGGCTGACGCCCAGGGAGCGCGCGGTGTACGTGCTGCGGGAGGCCTTCGCGTACAGCCACCGGGAGATCGCGGGCGTCCTTGACGCGAGCGAGGCCGGCTGCCGCCAGCTGTACCGCAGGGCCGCCCGGGCCGTCGCCGACGCGCGGCCCCGCTTCGCGCCGGGGCACGAGCTGCGGCAGAGATTCGTCGAGTCGTTCATCGCCGCGGCCCGCGAGGGTGACGTCGTCGGCCTGGAGAAGATACTGGCCAGCGACGTGACGTGGTGGGGTGACGGCGGCGGCAAGGTCGCCGCGGCGGTCACGCCCATCCTCGGGCGCGACAACGTCCTGCGGTTCCTGGTCCGTATCAAGGCGAACTTCGAAGCCGCGGAGGTCTCGGTCGCCGAGGTCAACGGCGCGCCCGCGCTGGTCATGCGCGTGGCGGGGCACCTGACGGCCGTCGCCTCGTTCGAGGGAGGCGACGGACGGGTGACCGGGGTACGGTCGGTCGTCAATCCTGACAAGCTCGCGTTCGTGGAGCGTCAGCTGGCCGCCGCATGACGACGAAGGAGTCCCGTGATGAGCACGATCCTGGTGACCGGCGGAACCGGAACCCTCGGCCGCCTCGTGACCGAGCGGCTGCGGGCGGACGGTCACGAGGTGCGGGTGCTCAGTCGGCACACGCGGCCGTACGCCGTCGACCTGCGCGAGGGCGCCGGCCTGGACGCGGCGGTCACCGGCGCGGACGTGATCGTGCACTGCGCGACCACACCGCGCGGTGGTGACGAGCGTGCCGCCGAGAACCTCATCGCGGCGGCGCGGAAGGCCGGTGTCGCGCATCTGGTCTACATCTCGATCGTCGGCATCGACCGGGTGCCGCTCGGCTACTACAAGACGAAGCTCGCGGTCGAGCGGCTGATCGAGGAGTCGGGTCTTGGCTGGACCGTGCTGCGGACCACCCAGTTCCACGACCTGGTCCTGCGGATCATGGAGGCGTCGGCGAAGCTCCCCGTCATGCTGCTGCCCGGCGGGGTCAGCGACCAGCCGATCGAGGTCGGCGAAGTGGCGGACCGCCTCGCGCAGTTGGCGGCGGCGCCCCCGGCGGGCCGGGCCGAGGACATGGGAGGCCCCGAGGTCCGCACCTTCCCGGACCTGGCCCGCGCGTACCTGCGGGCGAGCGGCAAACGGCGCCGGGTGCTGCCGGTGCGGCTCGCGGGCCGGACGTACCGGGCGGCACGGGCGGGCGGCCATCTGACGCCGGGACGGGCCGTGGGCAAGGGCACGTTCGAGGAGTATCTGGCGGCGCGGTCGTCGGGCGCGCGTAGGTGAGAGCGGGGCGCGTCGCGGTGGCGCCCTGGCGGGTCGCGATGAGGCCGGGGCGCGTCGCGGTGCGGCGCGGGCGCTCGTGAGCCGCGGGTCTCAGTGAGCCGCCTGCGGCCCGAAGAGCTCGTCCTGCGCGGCGTCCCTCGCGGCGAGCAGCGCGCCCCGCAGCACCGCGGCCCCGCCGAGCAGGCCGGCCCGCACCTCGGTGCGCAGCGGCGACATGGCGGTGACGCGGTCCGTGACGCGCGCGGCGAGCTCGGCGCCGCCCGCCCGGCCCACCTCACCGCCCAGGACCACACAGCCGGGGTCGAGGATCGCGGCCATCGCCGCCGCGCCGACGGCCACCCGGTCGGCGACGGCGTCCAGGAAGGCGCCCTCACCGTTCTCCACCGCGCGCCGCACCACGTCGGCGCCGGACATGCCGGGCTCCAGGATGCCGTGCTCCGCACCGAGTTCGCGGAGCGAAGCCGCGCAGGCCAGCGAGTGGAAGCCGCCCTCGCAGCTGGTGGCCGACGGCAGGATGCTCGTGCCCGGCACCGGCAGGAAGCCGATCTCGCCGGTGCCCCCGGACGCGCCCCTGCGCAGCACGCCGTCGAGCACGACCGCGGCGCCGACGCCGTCGCCGAGCCAGAGCAGCACGAACGTGTCGCGGTCGTGCGCGGCGCCGTCCCTGCGTTCGGCACGGGCCGCGAGGTTGGTCTCGTTCTCCACCAGGACGCGGGCGCCGAGCCGCTCGTGGAGGGCGCCGGCGAGGCGCCGGTGCCAGGCGGGCAGCGACGACGTGTCGCGCAGGTCGCCGGTGGTGGGGTCGATGAGTCCCGGGGCACCGATGCCGACGGTGTGCAGGCGCTGCACACCTCCCTCCAGCGCCGCGCGCTCGACGAGGGCGACGGCGCGCTCGACGGCGTGGCCGGTGCCGGTGCCGCCGCCGATGGGCGCGGAGGCCTCGGCGAGCACCGCGCCGAGCAGATCGGTCACGACGACGGAGACGCTCTCGGTGCGCACGTCGAGGGCGGCGAGATGGGCGCGGTCGGCGACTATGCCGTACAGCCGCGCGTTCGGGCCGCGCCGCTGGGCGCCCGCCTCCCCGACGACGGTGATGAGCCCGGAGCCCTGGAGCCGCTCGACGAGGTCGGCCACGGAGGGCCTCGACAGGCCGGTGAGCTGCTTCAACTGGTTCGCGGTGAGCGGCCCTTCGCTCTGCAGGAGCCCCAGCGCGAGCCGGTCGTTGATGGCTCGGGCGGTGCTCGGTGAAGCAGGCGACACAGGCATGGCCGGATCCTCCCACAGAAAGCTTCTATTTATCAGGCAGGCTTCCTGATAGTTTACGTCGCCGTAGCGAGGCAGCACTCGGGAGGGGCGGAGCGGGATGAGTGAAGTGGTCTACGACAAACAGCGGTTGAAGCGGGCACGCATCGCCGTGGCGGCCGTCTTCTGCGTGCACGGCTCCGTCGCGGGGTCCTTCGCGACCCGGGTGCCCTGGATCCAGGACCACGCCGACGTCAGCGCGGGCATGCTCGGCCTCGCCCTGGCCTTCCCCGCGATCGGCGCCTCCGTCGCGATGCCGCTCGCGAGCCGCATCAGCCACCGCTTCGGCGCCCGCAACGCGCTGCGCGGCCTCCTCGTCATGTGGACGCTCGCCCTGGTCCTGCCGTCCCTGGCACCGAACCTGCCCATGCTCTGCCTGGCGCTCTTCGTGTACGGCGCGACGTCCGGCATGTCCGACGTGGCGATGAACGCGCTCGGTGTCGAGACCGAGACCCGCATGCGGAAGTCGATCATGTCGGGCCTGCACGGCATGTGGAGCGTCGGCGCCCTGATCGGCTCCGCGGCGGGCACCGTCGCCGCCCACCTCGGCTCGGACGCCCGGCTGCACCACGTACTCGCCGCCGCCACGCTGACCGCGCTCGGCCTCGTCGCCTGCCAGGGTGTCCTCGACCTGCAGCCCGAGCCCGAGGAGGAGGCGCCGCCGCGGTTCTCGCTGCCGCCCAGGTCGGCGCTGCTCATCGGCGCGGTCGGCTTCTGCGCGGTCTTCGCGGAGGGCGCGAGCCTGGACTGGTCGGCGGTCTATCTGCGGGACGTCCTGGACACGTCGCCCGGCGTCGCCGCCGCCTCCACCACCGGCTTCACACTCACCATGGCCATCGCGCGGCTCGTGGGCGACGCGGTGGTGAACCGGTTCGGCGCGGTGCGCACCGTGCGGGCCGGCGGCGTCCTCGCGACGCTCGGCGGACTGCTCGTCGTCCTCGCCTCGCACCCCGTCATGGCCATGGGCGGCTTCGCCCTGATGGGCCTCGGCATCGCGGTCGTGGTGCCGCTCGCCTTCGCCGCGGCCGGGCACAGCGGCCCCAACCCCAGCCAGGCCATCGCGGGCGTCGCCACCATCACGTACACCTCCAGCCTGATCGCCCCGTCGGCGATCGGCGCGCTGGCGGAGGCCACGAGCCTGGTGACCTCCTTCGGCCTGGTGACGCTGCTCGCCTGCGGCCTCACGATCTTCGCGGGCGTCCTGCGCACGAGCGGCCGCAAGGCGGCGCAGGCCGCGCCCGCCGACGCGGCGGCGCACGGACCCAGGTCCTGAACCGGCGGGGCGTCCGGCCCGGCCCCGGCCGGACGTCCGTCCCGACGTCGGCCGCACCGGGCCCGCACCGGAGAGAAGCCGCACTTACGTCGCATTAACATGGCGTCGATCATTTCCGGCCACCCGGCCGGGCCCGGTTCGGCGGACAGAAAGCGACTGACTCACCATGGATCTCGGCGTGCGCTGGAAGTTGCACGGCGACGGGCGCACCCCCGCGCCCGGAGCCGTCGTCCGTCCCGACGAGCGGCTCTCCTGGCCGCGCACCTTCGGGCTCGGCGCGCAGCACGTGGTCGCCATGTTCGGCGCGTCCTTCGTGGCGCCCGTCCTGATGGGCCTCGACCCGAACCTCGCGATCATGATGTCGGGCGTCGCCACCGTCATCTTCCTGCTCGCCACCCGCGGCCGGGTGCCCAGCTATCTGGGCTGCTCGCTCTCCTTCGTGGGCGTCGCCGCGGTCATCCGCGCGCAGGGCGGCTCCAGCGCGACGGTGACCGGCGCGGTCTTCGTGGTCGGCGCCGCGCTGTTCCTGGTGGGTCTCGCGGTGCAGAAGTTCGGGGCGCGGATCATCCACGCCGCGATGCCGCCGATCGTGACCGGCGCGGTCGTCATGCTCATCGGCTTCAACCTGGCGCCGGTCACGGCATCGACGTACTGGCCGCAGGACCAGTGGACGGCGCTCCTGGTGATGCTCTTCACCGGGCTGGCCGTGGTCTGTCTGCGCGGCTTCTGGTCGCGCATCGCGATCTTCCTCGGGCTGATCTTCGGGTACGGCATCTCCTGGGTCCTCGACGAGGTCTTCGGCAAGATCCACTCGGCGGACGCCTCGGGCAAGGTCGTCGACCACTGGCGCCTGGACCTGTCCGCCGTCGGCGACGCCGACTGGATCGGCCTGCCGTCCTTCCACGCACCGAGCTTCGAGTGGTCGGCGATCCTCGTGGCGCTGCCCGTCGTCATCGCGCTGATCGCGGAGAACGCGGGCCACGTGAAGGCCGTCGGCGAGATGACCGGCGACAACCTCGACGACAAGCTCGGCACGGCGATCTCCGCGGACGGCGCCGCCTCGATGCTCTCCACCGCGGTCGGCGGCCCGCCCAACACCACGTACTCCGAGAACATCGGCGTGATGGCCGCGACCCGCGTCTACTCCACGGCCGCGTACTGGGCGGCGGCCTGCTTCGCCCTGCTCTTCGGACTCTGCCCCAAGTTCGGCGCGGTCGTGGCCGCGATCCCCGGCGGCGTGCTCGGCGGCATCACCGTCATCCTGTACGGCATGATCGGCCTGCTCGGCGCCCAGATCTGGATCAACGCCAAGGTCGACCTGCGCAATCCGCTGAACCTCGTGCCGGCCGCGGCGGGCATCATCATCGGTGTCGGCGGCGTCTCCCTGAAGATCACGGACAACTTCCAGCTCAGCGGGATCGCGCTCGGCACGATCGTCGTCATCACGGGCTACCACGTGCTGCGCGCCTTCGCCCCCGCACACCTCAAGTCCCAGGAACCGCTGCTCGATTCGGGCACGTCGACGTACGACGAAGAGGGCCGCGAGCGCGGTTAAACCGTTGGACGTGGTGCGCGACCGCTGCTTAGGGTGCGCACCATGTCCACTCCCGAGTCCGACAGACTCACGCCACCGGTCGTCCGGTGGCTTCTCGCGCCGATCCAGTGACACCTTGATGCACTGACGCGCCCGCGCGCAGGAACCGCGCCCGCCACCACCGGATCACCGCCCCCGTGCCCCGATCCTTTCGATCCACACCGTGGTTGCGGAGTCCTGCTGTGCCCTTTGCCCTCTACCTCCTCGGGCTTGCCGTTTTCGCGCAAGGAACCTCCGAGTTCATGCTGTCCGGGCTGATCCCCGCCATCGCGCGGGACCTGTCCGTCACCGTCCCGGCCGCGGGCCATCTGACCTCGGCGTTCGCCGTGGGAATGATCGTCGGTGCGCCGCTGATGGCCGTCCTGAGCCGTCGCTTCTCCCGGCGGAGCGCGCTCCTGGCCTTCCTCGTCACCTTCCTGCTCGTCCATGTCGTCGGCGCGCTCACCACGAGCTTCGCCGTGCTCCTCGTGACCCGCGTCGTCGGCGCCCTCGCCAACGCCGGTTTCCTCGCCGTCGCCCTGGTCACCGCCACGGGCATGGTCGAGCCCGACGCCAAGGGGCGCGCCACGTCCGCGCTGCTCGGCGGCGTGACCGTCGCCTGTGTCGCGGGCGTTCCGGCGGGCGCCCTGCTCGGCGAGGCGTGGGGCTGGCGCTCGGCGTTCTGGGCCGTGGCCCTCCTCTCGCTGCCCGCCGTGCTCGCCATCGCGCGGGCCGTGCCGCCCGGGGCGCCCGACGCCGACGGCCCGAGCGCGCTGGGGGAACTGCGTGCGCTGCGCGGTCCGCGGCTCCTGGTGACGCTGCTGCTGGGCGCGCTGGTCAACGGCGCGACGTTCTGCACGTTCACCTATCTCGCGCCCCTGGTCACCCATGTCGCGGGTCTCGGCTCCGCCTGGGTGCCGGGGATGCTGGCGCTGTTCGGCATCGGCTCCTTCGTCGGGGTCGGCACGGCCGGCCGCTTCGCCGACGCGCGGCCCGTGCCGCTCCTCGTGTTCGGCTCGCTCGCGCTGCTCACCGGCTGGGTGCTTTTCGCGGCGACGGCGGCGCATCCGGTGGCAGCGGTCGTCCTGGTCCTCGTTCAGGGGGCGCTGTCGTTCGGCGTGGGTTCGACGCTCATCGCGCGGGCGCTGTACGCGGCGGCCGAGGCGCCCCATCTGGCGGGCGGGTTCGCGACGGCCGCGTTCAACGTGGGCGGCGCCCTCGGCCCGTGGCTCGGCGGCCTCGCGATCTCCGCCGGGCTCGGCTACCGCTCGCCGCTCTGGGTCAGCGCGGCGCTGGTGGCGACGGCGCTGGCCGTCGGGGGTGCGGCGCTCGGCCTGGGCGGGCAGTCTCCCGATCACGAGCAGGCCCGGACTCGGGCTCGGGCCGGGGCCCCTTCGCCGGACACGGCTCGGTCGCGCGCCGACTCGTAGGCGTACGCGGGCGGGGGTGCCGCAACCCGCCGCGCCCCTGCCCGCACGGCCTCCGTTCCCTCGTTTCGGGGAAGCGGCCGGTGCGCTGACGTCCGGGTCGGCCCGGGACTGGGACCCTGCCCCCATGGCGCAGTTGGAGCGGTTCGCAGAGTTCAGGAACCCGGCCCGCGGGGTCGACGACGTGATGGCGCGGATGCGTGCGCTCGGCGACGACTGGCCGCCGCGCGACGGGGTGGCCGTCTTCAACCGCGTCTACCTGTCGGTGACCGAGGAGGTCGCCCGGCGCCTCGGCCTGGGCGCCTTCCCCGACCCGCGTGCCGCGAGCACGCTGGCCGTGCGCTTCGCCGAGCGGTATCTGGCGGCCGTCGACACGGCGGCCGACGGGCGCCGCCCGCCCGCCTGCTGGCGCCCGCTGTTCCAGTACCGCCGCCATCCCGGCGTCCACGCACTGCAGTTCGCGCTCGCGGGAATCAACGCGCACATCGGGCACGACCTGGCGCTGGCCCTCGTGGACAGCTGTCGTGCGCTCGGTTGCGAACCGGCCGATCTGGAGGACGAGTTCGACCGCGTCGGCGACTCCCTCGTCTCCCTGGAGGAACGCATCCGCGAAGAGCTGATGCCCGGCCCCGACCTCCTCCAGGTCGGCGACCCCCTGACGCATCTGGCCGGTTCCTGGAGCCTGGAGCGCGCAAGGGACGGCGCCTGGGCGTCGGCGCGGGCCCTGTGGGCGCTGCGTGAACTCCCCGGCGTGGCGTCGGAGTTCGCGGAGCGGCTCGACGGGGCGGTGGGGCTGGTGGGCCGGATCCTGCTGACGCCGCTGCCGGACTGACGCGGGTCCGCCCGGCCCCTTCGCTCTCCCGCCCACCGTCCGGACCTGCCCCTTTTCGGCCACGCCCGCCAACCGCTCCCGGAGATCCCGCGCGCGATCGTTGTACGTTGAACAGACAGATCCCGACGCAAAGGAGCACCGGAATGGCGACCCGTCTCGGACTGAGTCTTCCGCAGGGCAGGCAGTACGCCATCGGACGCGACGTCCCCGCGGTGGCCCAGGCCGCCGAGGACATCGGCTACGAAAGCCTCTGGGTCTACGAGCGCATCCTCTTCCCCGAGCCCGCCACCCAGGGCCTGTACGGCATCCCGGGCCGCCCCTGGCCCGACTCGTACCGCTCGGTCGCCGATCCCCTCATCACCCTGACGCTCGCCGCCGCGGTCACGGAGCGGGCCCGTCTCGGCACCAGCGTGCTGGTCGCCCCGCTGCACGTGCCGTTCCAACTGGCCCGCACGCTCGCCTCGTTGGACGCGGCGAGCGGCGGCCGCGTCGTCGCGGGCTTCGGCACGGGCTGGTCACACGACGAGTACGCGGCCGCATCGGTGGCGCCCTACGAGCGGCGCGGCAAGGTCCTGGACGAGCTGCTCGACGTCTGCCACGCGGTCTGGGGGCCCGACCCGGTGGCGTACGAAGGGGAGCTGACGACCATCGCGCCGTCCGTGGTCGGCCCCAAGCCCGCCCGGCCGATCCCGGTCCTGCTGCCCGCCAACAGCCCGCGCTCCCTGCGCAGGCTCGTCAACCGTGCGGACGGCTGGATGCCGGTGGCCACGGGCGCCGACGCGCTCGCCGAGCAGTGGGCGAAGGTGCGCGAGGCGGCCGCCGAACAGGGCCGCGAGAGGCCGGTGCAGAGCGTGCTGCGGGCCAACACGCGCTACACGGCGAAGGCGTACACCGGCGCGGACCGCGCGCCCTTCCGGGGCAACGTCGAGCAGATCGTCGAGGATCTGGCCGCGCACGCCGCGGTGGGACTCGACGAGATCCTGGTGGACCTCGCGGGGTCGGCGCGCGACGCCCAGGAACTCAAGGACCTCGCCGCACAGGTGTACGAGGGGGCGCGGGCGGCCGGAGTCTGACCGACCGCCTCTCGACCGGCCGCCCCGGACCCCGCCCCCCGGACCGTCAGTCCTCGGGCAGCTCGACGGGGGCGATCTCGTCGTAGACGTCGCCGGGGCCCGGGTTCGTGGTGTCCGTGGCCCCGCCGAAGTGGTGCATCACGCCCCACACCGCGTTCAGCGCGGTCTGCACCGCGCCCTCGGCCCAGCCCGCCGTCCAGGAGATGTCGTCGCCCGCGAGGAAGATGCCGCGCTTGTCCTCGGGCAGGTGCTCCTGCATGAAGTGGGTGAACAGGCGCCGCTGGTAGCGGTAGTGGCCCGGCAGGTTCGCCTTGAAGGCGCCCATGAAGTAGGGCTCGTTCTCCCAGGACACGGTCACCGGATTGCCGATGATGTGCTTCCTGATGTCGACCTTCGGGTAGATCTCGCCGAGCGACTTGAGCATGACCTCCATGCGCTCGTTCGCCGACAGCGGCAGCCACTTCAGGCTGTCGTCGCACCAGGTGTAGGAGAGGCAGATGACGGCGGGCTTGTCCGGGCCGTCGTCGAGCAGGTAGGTGCCGCGCGTCATGCGGTCGGTGAGCGTCATCGACATGACGTCACGGCCGGTCTGCTCGTCCTTGTCCAGCCAGAACGGCCGGTCCACCGGCACGAAGAGCTTCGAGCTCTCCATGTAGTGGGTCCGCTCCATCGCCGTCCAGTGGTCGATGGGGAAGAGCGAGTCGTCGCAGTCGATCTTCGAGAGCAGCAGCCACGACTGGGCCGTGAAGATCGCGGCCTGGTAGGTGCGGATGTCACCGGAGGCGTCGGTGACCGTCACACGGTTCCCGGCGGTGCGGTTGAGGCGGGTCACGGCGGGCTTGGGCGCGCCGTCCTGATGCAGCGAGGAGAGGGACGTACCGAGCTCCCAGTGGACGATCTTCTGCGGCTCGCGCTCCCACAGGCGCAGCGGCAGCTGCTGGCTGCCGCCGACGATGCCGCGGTGGTGGTCGTCCGCCTCGGTGTAGACGACGCGCAGGATCTCCAGGATGGAGTTCGGGAAGTCGGTGTCCCAGCCGCCCGTGCCGAAGCCGACCTGGCCGAAGATCTCGCGGTGCCGGAACGACTTGAACGCCTCGGAGTCGCAGAGGAAGCCGTAGAAGGTCTGGTTGTCGAGCTTCTCGACGAGCTTCGACCAGATCTCGCGGATCTTCGGCACGTCGCGCTCGCGCAGGGCGCGGTTCATGTCGGAGAAGTCCGCGCCCTCCTCCAGACAGGCGTTCCAGGCGTTCATCACGTCGCGGTAGACCTGCGGCAGATCGTCGACGCTGGTCGCGTAGTGCGACTCGCCCTTGAGGTCCACGACCGTGGAGGGGGTGGACTCGGCCAGCGGGTTGGGGAAAGCGCTGGTCTTCAGGCCCACCAGGTCGATGTAGTGCTGCAGCGCCGTCGAGGACGGCGGGAAGCGCATGGCGCCCATCTCGGCGGTCAGCCCGTCCGTGCCGGTGCCCTCGAAGCCGACGGTGCGCAGTCGGCCGCCGATCTGATCGGCCTCGTAGACGACGGGCTTGAGGCCCATCTTCATCAGCTCGTACGCGGCGATGATGCCGGAGAGACCGCCGCCGATGACGGCGACCTCGGTGCCGTGCTCGGTCGCGGGTATCTGGCCCAGGCCCGCGGGGTGGGCCAGGAAGTCGTCGTACGCGTAGGGGAAGTCCGGACCGAACATGGTGATCGGCGGCTGGGCGTCGGTGTGCTGGACGGCGGTGGGCACAGTGGACGTCATGGGGTACGGACTCCTTGCGGGGAACTGAAGCAGAAAGCTGGAGGCGGCTCAGGGGCTCGGAGGCTCAGACGAGGGACTCGTACAGGCCGGGGCGGCGGTCGCGCAGGTACGGGTTGTTCTCGCGGGAGGAGCTCAGGAAGTCGGGGTCGACGTCGCCGAGGACGAGTTCGTCACCGCGTCCCGCGCGGGCGCGCGCCACGCCGTCGGGCCCGACCAGCGTGGAGAGCCCGACGAACTCGAAGTCCCCCTCGGGACCGACCCGGTTGACGTACGCGACGTACATCTGGTTCTCGAAGGCGCGCACCGGCACGAGGGACTCGGCGACGAACTGGAAGGGGTGCATCTGCGCGGTCGGCACCACCAGGAGGTCGGTGCCCGCGAGGGCGTGCGCGCGGACGTTCTCCGGGAACTCCACGTCGTAGCAGATCATCAGGCCGACCCGGACGCCGCCGAGCTCGGCCTGCACGACGGCCTGCTCACCGGGGGTGAAGGAGTCGCGCTCGAAGCCGCCGAAGAGGTGGGTCTTGCGGTAGTTCGCGAGGCGGACCCCGTCCGGACCGATCAGCTGGACGGAGTTGAAGACGAGGTCGCCCTCGCGCTCCGGGTAGCCGTAGGCGACGGCGACCCCGTGGCGTGCCGCGATCTCGGCGACGGCCTCGGCGGACTCGCCGTCGACGGGCTCGGCGAGCCCGGCGATGTCGTCGCCGATCGCGTACCCGGTGAGGAAGAGCTCGGGGGCCACGAGCAGCCCGGCGTCCGCCGCGGCGGCACGCCCGGCGGCCTCGTCCAGCGCCGCGAGGTTCGCGTCGACGGATCCGAGCTGCCCGGAGCTCTGGAGCAGGGCGGTGCGCAGCGCAGGCATGGCGGATCCTCGGGGCGTACGAAGGGGAAGGCGGGGTCGATAAGACGGTACGGTCGGCGGCTGTGCCCGGACAAGGTCCGACCGTTGCGGGCAGCCGCGCGATCCGTTGCGCATGGCGGGGCCTGTGCGGCGATTCGTTGCGCACGGGCATGGGCACCGGGTATCGGGGGCGTCCTCCTGGAGGTGCAGGGAGCGGCCGCGGACCCCCGCCGTGCGGCGGAAGAGGAGTGCAGCCCAGGGCCGGACGTGCCGGACCCCCCTTCCGCGAGAACGTGATCACGCCCGGACGGACCGGGTGCACGGACTCGAAGACGGAGGCTTTCCATGAGCCGCACAGCCACCCCGCATCCCCGCGCCATCGCCGTGGCGGCCGCGTTGCTGCTGACCGTGGGGGCCGCGGGCGCGGCCGTCGCGTCGGGCGACGGAGCGGCGCGTCCCGCCACCGCACACACCGGTGAGCAGGCGCAGAGCGCCGAGCGGGCAGGGACCGGCGACCGGGCGGGGACCGGCGACCGGGCGAAGAAGCGCGAGGCCGCCGCGCTCACCGGCTCGGCGAAGATGTACCGCAAGACCACCGAGGACGTGACGTTCACGTTCGACGCGCATCTCGCTGCCGAGGACAGGAAGGATCCGTCGCAGGCGACCGGCACCTTCCGCTTCGTCCACCTCGACAGGCCGGGCGGCGAGGGCGGCTGGGCGAAGGGCCGCATCGACTGTCTGATGACGGGCGGCAAGGTCGCGACCGCCACCGGTGTCATCACCGAGACGAACCTCGAGAAGGTCAAGGGCAAGCGGGTCGGCTTCACCGTCGACGACCGGGGCGGACAGGACCGGGTCGGCTACAGCTGGGCGGCCTACGGCGGCACGCAGGGCCAGCCCGACACCCTCGCCCTGTGCGCGAGCTCGGCGCCGTACGAGAAGGTCAGGCAGGGCTCGGGCGACTTCGACGTGGTCCCGTGGAAGGTTCCGTACCCGGAGCCGCAGGACGCGCGGCCCTGACCGGTCGGGGCGGCAGCCGCTACCACCCCGTGAACAGGAGGTGGTTCACGACGAGTGCGAGTACGGCCTGTCCGGTGAGCCAGTAGCGGTGGGCCGACGCGGGCAGGAATGCCGTCGCCGCGGGCAGGAACGTGGCGAACGGCAGCCAGATGCGTTCCGTCTCGGCCTTGCTCATGCCCGACAGGTCCGCGGCCAGCAGGGCGAGCAGGGCCGCGAGGACCAAGAAGGCCAGACGGTCGGCGGAGGTGGCCCCTCCGGTGCGAAGGCGGCTGATCGCGCCCGGCGCCGAGGCCAGTGTTCTGCGCAGACCCGCGACGGTCGCGAGGCCGACGACGAGCACCGTGCAGGCGAGGTTGGCCCACACGAAGTAGCCGTAGGGCCGGATGCCGCCCGCCCCTTGGTGGTAGCGCTCGACGAGCAGCCGGTAGGCCTCCCACCAGTCGAAGCCCGCCAGCGTGAAGGCGAGCGGAACCACGGCCGCTCCCACCAGGAAGAGCGGGACCGGGTGCGCTGTGCGAGTGATCAGCAGGACGGCCGCGGCGACGACGGCGAACAGGGTCAGGCCGTAGGAGAGGTAGCAGCTGAGGCCGAAGAGCAGGCCGGAGCCGAGTGCCGCGGCGGCCGGGAAGCGGACGGTGCGGGTCGCGGCCAGGGACAGCAGGGCGATCGTCCAGGCCGTGACGGCGGCGAAGTAGCCGTCCGCCGACACCCCGATCCAGATCGCGGCAGGGGCCAGCACCAGGAAGGGCGCCGTCCGGCGGGCCGTCGCCTCGTCGGCCAGTGCGCGCAGGGTGATCAGGACGGCGATGACGGCGGTGCTGCCCGCCGTGATGCAGAACGCCCCGGCCCAGGCGCCGCCTCCGAGACCGATGCGGTCCAGCAGGACGAAGGTGAGAGCGGCGCCGGGCGGATGGCCCGCGGTGTGGGCGGGCCAGGGGTCAGGGGCGTCGATGAGGATGTGCCGAGTGAAGTCCCGCAGCGTCCCGGGGATGTCCTCGAAGCGGTCGATGACCTGGAGGTACTCATACTTGGTGGTGAGGCGCTGCGCCACGCCCCGGTGCCGGCCGTCGATCAGGGCGAGCGACCAGATCCAGGCGGTGGATGCGGCCCAGGCGCCGAGGAGCAGGGTCCGCCAGCGGAGCCGGGCGGCGAGGGCGGGAGCGTTCGCGATCACCGCGACGGCGACCGCGAGCGCGGCCGGGGTACCCGGGCCGACGTGCGGGTCCCACCGGGCGTAGAGGGGCGGCCAGTTGAGGTGCAGGGTGCCGTCCGTGCGCTCGATGGAGATGCCGACGGCGACGGCCGCGGTGACCAGCAGCACCGCGACCGCGGCTGCGGCCACGTCACGGCGGTGTCCGGTGTGTCGTGTGGTGCTCACCTCTGCACGGTAGGCACGGGAGGGGCCGATGATCGCCCGGCGCGGGTCGACGTCAGCGTTTCGTCATGAGTTGCGGACCCGACCGGGCGCAGGGTCCGGCATACGGTCGAGTCATGCCCCGCACCCCACGAGTGGCCTCCCCCACCGACCCCGGATTCTGGCGCAGCCCGCTGCGCGGACCGTGGCTCACCTCGGTTCTCGGTGTCGTCCTGCTGGCCGGGATCACGCTCCTGTTCGTGACCGGCCTGCTGTCCTACGCGGCGTACAACCCGAACCTTTCACCCGTCAACGACAAGACGCCGGACAAGGGCCTGCTCGGCTTCTACCTCTTCGACTGGCCGACCGACCCGCACTGGCTCTACCGCCTCAACCAGGGCCTGCACGTCACGGTCGGCATCGCGTTGATCCCGGTGCTGCTCGCCAAGCTGTGGTCGGTGCTCCCCAAGCTCTTCACGCTGCCCCCGGCCCGGTCGGCGGGGCACGCCCTGGAACGGGTGTCGCTGCTCCTGCTGGTCGGCGGCGCGCTCTTCGAGTTCGTCACCGGTGTCCTCAACGTCCAGCTGGAGTACCTCTTTCCCGGCTCGTTCTACCCGCTGCACTTCTACGGCGCCTGGGTGTTCTTCGGCGCGTTCGCGGCCCATGTCGTGCTCCGTCTGCCCCAGGTCGTCCGGGTGCTCCGGGAGCAGGGCCGGCGCGACCGGCTGAGGGACCCCCGCCCCGAGCCGGCCGACGGCGAGGGGCTGGCGTCGCCCCGGCCGGCCGAGCCGACCGTGTCGCGCCGCGGCGCGCTCGGCCTGGTCGGCGCGGGCTCCGCCCTGCTGCTGGTGACGACGGCGGGGCAG
Source organism: Streptomyces atriruber (assembly GCF_001418325.1). GTDB lineage: Bacteria > Actinomycetota > Actinomycetes > Streptomycetales > Streptomycetaceae > Streptomyces > Streptomyces atriruber. The sequence goes on from NZ_LIPN01000086.1 coordinate 47,500, forward strand.
ACCGTGGACGGGCCCCTGCGCCGGACCGCCCTGTTCGCCCCGCACGGCGGCGGTGATCCGGGGAGCGGGCCGAACGGCTTCCAGATCAACAAGACCGCCGCCAAGGTGGGCATCGACCGGCGGGACACGGGCGAGTCGTGGCGGCTGACGGTCGGGGGGCCGCGCGGCGAGGTCAGGCTGTCACGGAGTGAGCTGCTGCAACTCCCGTTGCACAGCGCCGCACTTCCGATCGCGTGTGTGGAGGGCTGGTCGACATCGGACCAGCAGTGGCGCGGCGTGCGGCTGCGCGACCTCGCGGCGCTGGCCGGATTCGGGGCGGACCCGCCGGGTGTGCTCGTGGAGTCCCTGCAGCTGCACGGGGCCTTCCGCAGGGCGGCGCTGCGCGACAACCAGGTCCGCGACCCGCGCTCCCTCCTCGCGCTGCAGGTCAACGGCGAGGACCTGGCACCGGATCACGGCTTCCCGGCACGGATCATCGTTCCGGCCGCGCCCGGTGTCCTCAACACCAAGTGGGTGTCCCGGCTGACCTTCGGGGAGCTGTGATGAGCGCCTTCACGCAGCGCGCCCGGCGCTGGTACGGCGAGGGGCCGGTGCAGTTCCTGGTGCTGTCGGCCTCGTTCGCGCTCGCGGGATACGCGGGGGTGCGCCTCCTGGAGGGGGAAACGCTGCTGATCGCCGTCTGGTTCGTCGGTGCGGCACTGGTGCACGACCTGCTGTTCGTGCCCGCGTACGCACTCCTCGACCGGACCCTGCGGGCGGCCGCGAGGCGGCCGGAGCGCAGGGCGCTCGTCAACTTCGTCCGCGTGCCGGCCTTCCTGTCCGGTCTGCTGTTGCTGGTGTGGTTCCCGCTCATCACCGGGCAAGTGGAACGCTACGAATCGTCCACCGCGCTCGACGCCGGGGTCTTCCTGGTCCGCTGGCTGATCGTCACGGCCGCGCTGTTCGCGGGAGCCGCCGTGTGCCGGGCGCTTCAGGTGCGGCGCGCACGGCGCAGCGCCACGAAGCACCGGTCGCCGGCGGTCCACTGATCGACCCGGCGCCAGCCGAGCGGACGGGCGTGGCGCAGCAGGGCGGGGCTGCCCAGCCGGGCCCAGGGAAAGGGCTCGCCCGGTGTGCCGCGCCCGTCGTCGACATGTACCTCCACCCGCTCGTCGACGTCCATCCGCACGGTCTCGGCGATCAGCAGACCGCCGGGGGCCACGAGTTGGGCGACCCGGGTGAGCAGGACACGGGGATCCCCGCCGATGCCCACGTTGCCGTCGATGAGCAGGGCGGTGCCCCAGCGGCCCTCGCCGGGCAGCGCGTCGAAGACGGACCGCAGCAGGGCGGTGCCGCCCAGCCGGATCGCGTGGTCGACCGCGGCCCGGCTGACGTCGATCCCGAGGACGCGGTGGCCCCGGGCCGCCGCCCCGGCCACCAGGCGGCCGGGGCCGCAGCCGATGTCCAGGACGCTGCCCTCGCAGCGGTGCAGCGCGGACAGGTCCGCCACGTCGGCGCTCGCGCACCAGCGTTCGACGTCCAGGGGCAGCAGCCACCCGTCGCTGCGGCGCAGGAACAACGGGCCGTGCCCGTTGCGCAGGGCGTTGGTGTAGGGATCCGCATGCCAGGGCGCGGCCACGGGGGTCGGCCCGTGCGGCGCGGTGTCGGGCGGTGCGGTGTCGGGCGAGGCCGTGTCGGGCGATGCGGTACTCATCGGCTCCCGTCCCGTCCGGTGGACCCGGCCGCCGCCGCGATGCGGGTGAGCGCGGCGGCGAACCGGCTCTCCGGCGCGGCCGCGGCGACCTCCACGGCGTCGTCGGCCGTGTCGACGTCGCGCAGCCGGGGCAGTTCCCGCACCCGCAGTCCGGCGCCGGTGAGCCGGGCCCGCTGCAGGGCGCCGGTGTCGGGCCGGGACATGGGCACTCCGCGCAGCAGTCGCGGATCGGGGTCGGCGAGGCCGAGCGCCCAGAAACCGCCGTCGACGGCAGGGCCGAACCACGCGTCGCAGTCCTCCCAGGCATCGGCGCCGAGTGCGGGAGCGAGCAGTCCGGGACCGATCTGGGGGGTGTCCATGCCGACCAGGAAGGCCGGCCCCGTACAGGCGCCGAATGCCGCCGCGAGCCGTTCGTCCAGCCCGCCCGCGCACTGGGGCACCACCTCGATGCCTGCGGGGAGCCAGGGCCCGGGGCGCCCGTCGAGTACCAGGACGCGGCGGCGTGCGGGCACCGTGAGCACGACTTCCAGGGTGTCGGTGAGCGAGGCTTTCGCCAGCTCGGCGGCCTCCTCGGGGGTGTAGGGCGGAGTGAGCCGGGTCTTCACCCGGCCCGGCAGGGGCTCCTTGGCGATGACGAGCACCGTCGTGTCGCGGGCGGTCACAGCGCACCGTCCGTCGTCCGGGCACGGCCCGCGTCGGCCGTCCGCGGCGCCTCCGCGAGCACCGCGCGCATGTCGCGCACCGCGTGCCACGTCCCCCGCCACGTGCCCGTGACCTTCGACTTGCCCGCGCGGGGCAGATAGGGCACGTCGCGCTCCTCGATCCGCCAGCCGGCGTCGGCCGCCCGCACCACCATCTGCAGCGGATATCCGCTGCGGCGGTCGGTCAGACCGAGCCCGACCAGGGCCTCGCGCCGCATCGCCCGCATGGGGCCCAGATCGTGCAGGCGCAGGCCCGTACGCCGACGCAGCATCCGCGCGAGCGCCAGGTTGCCCGCTCGCGCGTGCGCCGGCCAGGCGCCGCGGCCCGCGGGGCGCCGCCGCCCGAGAACCAGATCGGCCGTTCCCGCGCGCACCTCCTCGACGAAGGCGCGCAGCAGTCCGGGGTCGAGGGAGGCGTCGCAGTCGCAGAAGCACACGATGTCCGCGTCCGATGCCAGCAGGCCCGCGTGGCAGGCGGCCCCGAAGCCCCGTCGCGGCTCCTGTACGACGAAAGCGCCCGAGGTACGGGCGAGCTCCGCCGAGCCGTCGCTGGAGCCGTTGTCGACGACGACGGCCCGCCACCCGTCGGGGATGCGGTCGAGGACCCAGGGCAGGGCCGCCGCCTCATCGAGGCAGGGCAGGACGACGTCGACCCGGGCGGCGCGGGCACCGGGCGACTCGTCGGGCACCTCGGGTACGCCGGGCACCTCGGGTACGTCGGGTCCATCGGGTTCTACGAAGGGGGAGGGCGTCATGTGATTCACCCTAAGAATTCGAACCGGACATATCGGGCACAAGGTCCTTACGAAACACGGACATCGGCACCGCGGGCAGATCCGCAGGGCCGCTCGTCACGTCGCAGGTGCGAGGCTTGCCGTATGCAGCCAGCAGCGCAGAACCAACCGGCGGCCGCGCCCGGCACGCTCCGGGTACTCGTCGTGGACGACGACCCGACCGTCGCCGAAGTCGTCGCGGGCTACCTGGAGCGCGGCGGCTACACCGTCGACCGCGCCGGGGACGGCCCCGGCGCGCTGCGGCGCGCCGCGGTGGCCCGCCCCGACCTGGTCGTCCTCGATCTGATGCTGCCCGGCATGGACGGTCTGGAGGTGTGCCGTCGGCTGCGCGCCGAGGACCCCGTCCCCGTCATCATGCTCACCGCCCGCGGCGACGAGGACGACCGGATCCTGGGCCTGGAAATAGGGGCCGATGACTACGTCACCAAGCCGTTCAGCCCGCGCGAGCTGGTCCTGCGGGTGGAGTCGGTGCTGCGGCGCAGCCACGCCGCCCGCCCACAGGGCGTCGCCACGCTGACCGCCGCGGACCTTCGGGTGGACCCGACGGCGCGCCGCGCGACGAAGAACGGGGCGGACCTCGCCCTCACCCTGCGCGAGTTCGACCTCCTCACCTTCCTGCTGCGCCATCCGGGCCGGGCGTTCGGGCGCGAGGAGCTGATGCGCGAGGTGTGGGGCTGGGAGTTCGGCGACCTGTCCACGGTCACCGTGCACGTCCGCAGGCTCCGCGGCAAGGTCGAGGACGATCCGGCCAGACCGCGGCTGATCCAGACCGTATGGGGCAAGGGATACCGCCTCGACGCCCCGACCCGAGCCGAAGGCTGACTGCCGTGCAGGACATTCTCGTCATCGCCCTGTTCGCCTTCCTGGGGGCCGCGAGCGCCGGGCTCCTGGGGGCCATGACGCTGCGCCTGCTGCGGCACCGCTCCCTCGTCGTCTCGATGACCGTCGTCGCGGCCGTCGCGGTGCTCGCGATGCTCGCGGGAACGCTCGCGGTGGCCTGGGAGATGTTCCTGTCGCCGCACGACCTGACCGTGGTCACCATCGTCGTGGCGATGGCCGCCGTGGTCTCGCTCGCCACCGCGCTGCTGCTCGGCCGCTGGGTGGTCGCCCGCAGCAAGGCCCTGACCCTGGCGGCCCGCTCCCTCGGCGACGGCGGCAGCTTCGCGGCCCCGCCCGAACCCGTGAGCTCCGAACTCGCCGAGCTGACGCGCGAGCTGGAGACCACCAGCGCCAGACTCGCCGAGTCCAGGGAGCGCGAGCGCGCCCTGGAACGCTCCCGGCGCGAACTGGTCGCCTGGATCTCCCACGACCTGCGCACCCCGCTGGCCGGTCTGCGCGCCATGTCCGAAGCGCTGGAGGACGGCGTGGCCGCCGAACCGGAGCGCTATCTGCGCCAGATCCGCACCGAGGTCGAGCGCCTCAACGCCATGGTCGGGGACCTCTTCGAGCTCTCCCGCATCCACGCGGGCGCGCTGGCCCTCTCGGCCGCCCGCGTCTCCGTCTACGACCTGGTCGGTGACGCACTCGCGGGCGTCGACCCGCTCGCCCGCGAACGCCGGGTGCGTCTCGTCGGCGACAGCGTCGAGGCCGTCCCGGTCGAGGTCGACAGCCAGCAGATGAGCCGCGTCCTGGGCAATCTGCTGATCAACGCCATCCGCCGCACGCCGGCCGACGGAACCGTGGCCGTGGCCGCGGAGCGCTCCCCGGACGGCGTGGTCCTCTCCGTGACGGACGGCTGCGGCGGCATCCCCGAGGAGGACCTGTCCCGCGTCTTCGACACCGGCTGGCGCGGCAGCCAGTCCCGCACTCCCCCGGCGGGCGCCGGACTCGGCCTCGCGATCGTGCGGGGCATCGTCGAGGCCCACCAGGGCAGGGCGGCCGTGCGCAACGTGGCGGGCGGCTGCCGCTTCGAGGTCACCCTGCCGACGGCACCGGCGTGACCACGGGCCCTACCCCCGCAGTGGCGCCTCGGCGAAGGACGTCATCCCCTCGGCGAAGCCCACCTCGGGCCGCCACCCCAGCTCCGCCCGCAGCCGTCCCGAGTCGGCCGTGACGTGCCGGACGTCCCCGAGCCGGTACTCACCCGTCACCTGCGGGGCCGGGCCGCCGAACGCCTCCGCCAGCCGGTGGGCCATCTCCCCGACGGTGTGCGGTTCCCCGCTGCCCGTGTTGTACGCCGTGAACGCCCCCGCTTCCCGCTCGCGCAGCGCCTCCAGCGCCAGCACGTTGGCCGCCGCCACATCCCGTACGTGGACGAAGTCCCGCCGCTGACGGCCGTCCTCGAAGACCTGCGGCGGCTCGCCCCGCTCCAGCGAGGAACGGAAGAACGAGGCCACACCGGCGTACGGGGTGTCGCGCGGCATGCCGGGCCCGTACACGTTGTGATAGCGCAGGGACACGGCGCGCCCGCCGCACGCCCGTGCCCAGGCGGCGGCCAGGTGTTCCTGCGCCAGCTTCGTCGAGGCGTACACGTTGCGCGGATCGACCGGCGCGTCCTCGCCCACCAGACCGGGCCCCAGCTCGGCTCCGCAGTCGGGACAGCGGGGCTCGAAGCGACCGGCGTCCATATCCGCCGCCGCACGCGGCCCCGGCCGGACCACCCCGTGGCGGGCGCACTCGTACCGGCCCTCTCCGTAGACCACCATCGATCCGGCGAGCACCAGCTCACGCACCCCCGCCTCGGCCATCGCGGCGAGCAGGACGGCCGTGCCCAGGTCGTTGCAGCCGACGTAGGCGGGAGCGTCGGCGAAGTCCTTGCCCAGCCCCACCATCGCCGCCTGATGGCAGACCGCGTCCACTTCGCGCAGCGCGTCCCGCACCGCGTCCCGGTCCCGCACGTCGGCGTCGATCCACCGCTGTCCGGCGGGCGGCCGTGGCCGGTCGGCGTGCGCGGAGGGCAGCAGGGCGTCGTACACCACCGCTTCGTGTCCGCGGTCGGCGAGAGCTTCGACCACGTGCGATCCGATGAACCCGGCCCCGCCGGTGACAAGTACGCGCATACGCCCCACGCTATGCGCGCCGATCACCCGCGAAGGCCTGCGACGTGGGTCCGTCACGGGTCCGTAAGAACCGCGTCCGAAGGCGATGCCTAGGCCGGGGAGCCCGAGGAGAAGCGGCGCATCAGGGGCGAGAGCACGAGCACGGACTTCGTCCGCTCCACGAACGGCTCCCCCGCGATCCGTTCCAGGACCCGCTCGAAGTGCCGCATGTCCGCGGCGAAGACCTGGACGATCGCGTCCGCGTCACCGGTGACGGTGGACGCGGACGCGATCTCCGGGTATCGCTCCAGGCCTCGCTGGATCGCCTCCGGCGAGGTGTTCCGGCGACAGTAGATCTCGATGAACCCCTCGGTCTCCCAGCCGAGGGCCGCCGGGTCGACGCGGACGGTGAAGCCGGTGATGGCTCCGGTGGCCCGCAGCCGGTCCACGCGCCGCTTCACGGCGGGCGCGGAGAGTCCGACCAGCTGGCCGATGTCGGCGTAGGAGCGGCGGGCGTCCTCGGCGAGGGCGTGCACGATGCGTTCGTCGAGATCGTTCAGTCGCACGGGGGGTGGATCACTTCTCTGCTGTGGCCAATCGGGAGCGGCTCATGCCGTACAGGAAGTAGAACACGAGGCCGACGGCCATCCAGACACCGAAGACCTTCCAGGTCGTGGAGTCGAGGCTGAACATGTTGTACGCGCAGAAGCCGAAGCCGAGCACCGGGAAGAGCCAGCCGAGCGGCACCCGGAAGGTGCGCGGCATGTCCGGGCGGGTCCTGCGCAGCACGACGACGGCGATGTTGACCAGACCGAAGGCGAACAGCGTGCCGATGCTGGTGGCGTCGACGAGCTTGCCGAGCGGGATGACGGAGGCCAGCGCGCCGCAGAACAGGGAGACGATGACCGTGTTCACGCGGGGCGTGCCCGTCTTCTTGCTGACCCGGCCGAACGCCTTGGGGACGAGGCCGTCGCGGGACATGGCGAAGAGGACGCGGGTCTGGCCGTAGAGGACGGTCAGGACGACGGAGGCGATGGAGATGACCGCGCCCGCGGCGAGGATCGTGCCCCACATGTGCTGGCCGCTGACATCGTTCATGATCGCGGCGAGCGTGGCCTCGGAGCCCTCGAAGTCCTTCCAGTTCCAGGCGCCGACAGCGACGGCCGCGACCAGGACGTAGAGCGCCGTGACGATGACGAGCGACAGCATGATCGCGCGGGGCAGGTCACGCTGCGGGTTCTTCGCCTCCTCGCCCGCGGTGGAGGCGGCGTCGAAGCCGATGTAGGAGAAGAAGAGGCTCGCGGCGGCGGCGCTGACGCCCGCGGTGCCGAGCGGCATGAAGTCCGAGTAGTTGCCGGACTTGAAGCCCATGAAGCCGATGGTGCAGAAGAGCACGAGCGCGGCGATCTTCACGATGACCATGATCGTGTTGGCCGTCGCCGACTCCTTGGCGCCGCCGAGCAGGAACACCATGGCGAGCAGCACGACGATCAGGCCGGGCAGGTTGATGATCGCGCCGTCGACCTCGCCGGGCGCCGCGGAGAGCGCGTCGGGGATGGTGACGCCGATGGTCCCGTCGAGCAGCTCGTTGAGGTACTCGCCCCAGCCGACCGCGACCGCGGCGACCGAGACGCCGTACTCCAGGACCAGGCACCAGCCGCAGACCCAGGCGACGAGTTCACCCATCGTTGCGTACGCGTACGAGTAGGAGGATCCCGCGACCGGTATGGAGCCGGCCAGCTCGGCGTACGAGAGGGCCGAGAAGAGCGCGGTGAGTCCGGCGATCACGAAGGAGATGGTGACGGCGGGACCGGCCTTGGGGACGCTCTCGCCGAGAACGACGAAGATGCCGGTGCCGAGCGTGGCACCGATGCTGATCATGGTCAGCTGCCACATCCCGAGGGAACGGCGCAGCGAGCCCCCCTCGCCCTGACCACCCTCCTCGACCAGGCGTTCCACCGGCTTGCGCCGCATCAGACGGCTGCCGAGGCCAGGGCTGCCCGGAGGGCTTGGGCGGTTCTGCGGGGGTGCGCCTTGGTCGAGCACGCGCTGGCTCCTTCATCGCTGCCGGTCAGGGCGGCGAGGACCCGTGGCACCCGCGCTTGGCGACGGGAACCACCGAGCAGGCAGTCCCCGCCACACCACGTACAGCGCATGACTCTAGGGTCCACGGCTTCCCGACCGTAATGCAGCAACCTTGCGTACCGACGGATGATCATTGCGCACTTCCGTCATATGCGTCTCTTCGTTGCGCGGTCCGTTTCGTCCGTTGCGTTCCGCCGCTCGCCGCACGCACGCCGAAGGCCCCCGCGGACGCACCGCGAGGGCCTTCGTACAGGTGGGACGGGTCAGCTCCAGCTGGCGTGCAGCGGCTTGCCCTCCGCGTAACCGGCGGCGCTCTGGACGCCGACCGTGGCCTTCTCGGCGAACTCCGCGAGGGAGCCCGCGCCCGCGTACGTGCAGGACGAGCGGACGCCCGCGATGATCGAGTCGATCAGGTCCTCGACGCCCGGCCGGGCCGGGTCGAGGAACATGCGGGAGGTCGAGATGCCCTCCTCGAAGAGCGCCTTGCGCGCGCGGTCGTACGCCGACTCGTCGGAGGTGCGGTTGCGCACGGCACGGGCGGAGGCCATGCCGAACGACTCCTTGTAGGCACGGCCCTGGGCGTCGTGCTGGAGGTCGCCCGGGGACTCGTAGGTGCCCGCGAACCAGGAGCCGACCATGACGTTCGAGGCGCCCGCGGCGAGCGCCATGGCGACGTCGCGCGGGTGCCGGACACCGCCGTCGGCCCACACGTGCTTGCCGAACTTCGCGGCCTCGGCGGCGCATTCGAGCACCGCGGAGAACTGCGGGCGGCCGACACCGGTCATCATGCGCGTGGTGCACATGGCGCCGGGACCGACACCCACCTTGATGATGTCGGCGCCGGCCTCGATCAGGTCGCGGACGCCCTCGGCGGCGACGATGTTGCCCGCCACGATCGGCACCTGCGGGTCGAGCGCGCGCACGGCCTTGACCGCGGCGATCATCGACTCCTGGTGGCCGTGCGCGGTGTCCACGACGAGCGTGTCGGCGCCCGCGTCGAGGAGCTGCTTGGCCTTGCCCGCCACGTCGCCGTTGATGCCGACGGCCGCGGCGATGCGCAGCCCGCCGTTGGCGTCGACGGCCGGGGTGTAGAGCGTCGCGCGCAGGGCGCCCGTCCGGGTGAGGATGCCGGCGAGGCGGCCGTCCTTGTCCACGGCGGGGGCGTAGCGGCGGTTGGCGGCGTCCAGCTTGTTGAAGGCGTCGCGCGGGTCGATGTCGGCGTCCAGGAGTAGCAGGTCCTTGGACATGACCTCGGAGAGCTGCGTGAAGCGGTCGACGCCGCTGAGGTCGGCGTCCGTGACGACACCGACGGGCTTCTGGTCGGCGTCGACGACGACCCCGGCGTCGTGCGCGCGCTTGGGCAGCAGGGCGAGCGCGTCCGCGACGGTCTGCGACGGCGCCAGGACGATCGGGGTGTCCAGGACGTGGTGGCGCGTCTTGACCCAGGAGATGACGTCGGTGACGACCTCGATCGGGATGTCCTGGGGGATGACGACGAGGCCGCCGCGGCGGGCGACGGTCTCGGCCATGCGCCGGCCGGCGATCGCGGTCATGTTGGCGACGACCAGCGGAATCGTGGTGCCGGTGCCGTCGGGCGACGAGAGGTCCACGCCCTGGCGGGATCCGACGGCGGAGCGCCTCGGGACCATGAAGACGTCGTCGTACGTCAGGTCGTACGCAGGCTGGATGTCATTGAGGAAGCGCACGTGCTGCTCATCCCAGTCGATCAGAGGTGGCCCCCGGACAGTTGGGCCGGGGGGGAAAGCACGTACTTCATTGTCCCATGCCGCCGGGGTTGTGCCGCCTGGGACGATCACCCAGGCGGGCGGGGAGGCCCCTGGTCCGATCATCCAAGTACGCCGCCGAAGCGGAACAACCAGTTCAACGCCCGCCACGCTCCGTGTCGACGGCCCCGAGGGCGAGAACGATCTCCAGCCGCGCCTCGGCATCCTCCGCGCCCCGCCAGTGCTCGACCGCCGAGGCGAACACCTCTTGGGCGATCCGCCACTCCCCCGGCGCCTCCTGCGCGTACGCCTGCCATCCGGAGACGACGAGCAGCCTCCCGCGCGCGGGAGGCGCCCACGAGAGGTCGGTGAGGCAGTCGGCGAGCGCGTCCCAGTTGCGCCCGAACCAGTCGGGCAGCGCGAGGTCCCGGGCGCAGCGCTCCATGAAGGCGGCCTTGTCCGCCACCCCCGAGAGGGAGAGCGTCGTGGTGGTCCAGCCCGCGCCGCGCACGGCCTCCAGCACGGGCGCGAGCGGATTCCCGCCGGCATTGTCGGCCATTACCTCAGCACCGCCTTGAAGGACGCGTAGTGGTCGTCCGTGTAGTAGACCTCGTCACCGCTCCCGGTGACGATCCGCCGGGCCCCGCGGTCCCGTTCGCCGGGCGTGCGCACGGTGTACTCGTGGTAGTAGCCACGCTTCTGCCGGGGCAGCTCACGCTCGAAGTTGCCGAAGACGGTGCCGTCCTTCCGGTACGGGAAGGGGCCTCCGTCGTCGATGCGGCGCAGCGTCTGCCGCGCCTCGGCGGGCAGCCGGTCGGCCCGCACGGTGGCCATGCCACGGGCCCAGGCGGGTGCGTCTCCGCCGGTGTCGCCGGAGGAGACGCACCCGGCCACGAGGACGGTGAGACAGAGCAGCAGTGCCGCCGGCACGCGGGGCATGAACCTGAACAACATGGGACAGATGCTGCCATGGCAGGCCCGGCACGGCAGCGGCCTGAAGGGGCGCGGGGAACCGCGCGACCAGCCCCCACGAGCCGCAGGGCTCAGCTGCCGTCCGGGTCCGCCCGGTTCAGCGCGGGCCGAGGCGCAGCCCCGGCAACGAGCAGCTGATCAGCCGCAGCCGTATCCGTGACCAGGCTGGTGACGAGACCAGACCTCAGCACCGCGTCGATCGCCGCGGCCTTCCGCTGCCCGCCCGCGATGGCCACGACTTCCGGGATCCGCCGAAGCCGGTCCGCCTCGACGGTGATGCACCGCTCCCCGAGATCCCGCCCGACCCGACGCCCCTCGGCATCGAAGAGATGGGCGGACATCTCCGCGGCGACTCCGAGCGAGGCGTAGTGCGCCCGCTCCTCGTCGCTGAGCATGTCGTGGACGGTGGAGATCCCCGGCTCCCAGGAGCCGATGGAGACACAGGCGACCGTGACCTTGTCGAAGTACTCGAAGGCGCGGGCGATGCCGGTCTGGTTGCGCAGCGCCGCCGCGGTGGCGGGGTCGGGCAGCAGCATCGGCGCGTAGATGGGGTGCGCCTCGCCGCCGGACACCTGGGCGGCGCGGCGGACGGCCTCGACGGAGCCGCGCTCCGCGGTCCCGGCGTCGTACACGCCCGTCAGCTGCACGACGGTGCACGGCGGCAACTGGTCGAGCGCGGCCGCCATGTGGATCGTGGAACGGCCCCAGGCGAGGCCGAGCACGTCGCCCTCGGTGACCAACTCGCCGAGGAGGTCCGCCGCCACCTCCCCGAGGTTCTCCGGGTCGGGCGACTCGTCGATCTCGTCGGCCGGTGCGGGCGACTCCACGACAACGGCGTGCCGCAGGCCGTAGCGGGCGCGCAGCGCGTCCGAGCGCTCCGCGTCCAGCTCTGCGGGCACCCGGATCTCGATGCGTACGAGATCCCGCTCCAGGGCGGTCTCCAGGACCCGGGCCACCTTGAAGCGGCTGACGCCGAACTCCTCGGCGATCTGGATCTTCGACTTGCCCTCGAGGTAGAAGCGGCGGGCCATGGCCGCCGCCTGCACCAGCTCCGCGGGTCCCATCCGCATGGCTGACCGACCCGCCGACATGGCCGACACGGCGCTCTCCTCACTGCTGTTCACAAACTGGGTTCGCCGTTCATCCTTGCAGATCCGGCCTGGTTGATCAGCCCTGGCGGACTGCGTTCACGTTCCCTTGGCTCAGTGGTTGCACGCCCATGCGCTTGACGCGGTCTTTGCCTCGGCTTGGGTGCGCAATGAACGTACCGCGTCCGCGGGATCCTTGGCGCCGTAGACCGCGGAGCCGGCGACGAAGACGTCCGCCCCGGCCTCGGCGCAGCGCTCGATGGTCTCGGCCGAGACACCGCCGTCGACCTGCAGCCACATCTCCAGGCCGTGCTTGGCGATCAGCTCACGGGTGCGGCGGATCTTGGGCAGCATGATGTCCAGGAACGCCTGGCCGCCGAAGCCCGGCTCGACCGTCATGATCAGCAGCATGTCGAGCTCGGGGAGCAGGTCCTCGAACGGCTCGATGGGGGTCGCCGGCTTCAGCGCCATCGAGGCACGGGCGCCCTTGGCGCGGATCTCGCGCGCGAGCCGGACCGGCGCGGCGGCGGCCTCCGCGTGGAAGGTGACGGATCCGGCGCCCGCCTCGACGTACTGCGGCGCCCAGCGATCGGCGTCCTCGATCATCAGGTGGCAGTCCAGAGGCGTGTCCGTCGCACGGGCCAGCGACTCTACGATCGGCACCCCGAGGGTGAGGTTCGGGACGAAGTGGTTGTCCATCACGTCGACATGGAGCCAGTCGGCGCCTTCGACGGCCTCTGCCTCCTCGGCAAGACGGGCGAAGTCCGCGGACAGGATGCTGGGGTTGATCTGCACGGCCATGCCCCAAGCCTGCCATGCCCGGCGCCCGGCGCCGACCGCAGTCCACCGCATGAGCACAGCGGCTCCCGCGACCGCGTGCCGAGTGCCATGCTGGACGGTCCAGCGGCACCGCGCACGGCAGGCGGGGGGAAGCCATGGCGGACGAACGGCGGCAGGAGCGGCGCGGGGTCGCGTGGCTGGTGTGCGGGCGGCGCACCAAGTGGCTGGTGGTGCTGTTCTGGTTGGTGGTGCTCATCGTCGCGGCACCACTGGCGCAGAAGCTCACCGACGCCCAGGAGAACGATGCGGAATCCTGGCTGCCCGGCTCCGCCGAGTCGACCCAAGTCCTGGACATCTCGGCCGAGTTCAGGCCCGAGGTGATCCCCGCCATCATCGTGTACGCCCGCGAAGGCGGCCTCACCGTGGCGGACCGCCGGCAGATCGCCGAAGACGTGCGCCAGGTACGGGAACTGCGCGCGCACGCCATCCGCGGCGCCGAGACCCGCGGCCCCGTGTACGACGAGAAGACGGGCCCCGAAGCGGCCCAGGTGTCCGTGCCGATCACCATGGACGCCGAGAGCTGGGAGCGCATCGGGCCCGCCGTCGACGCCATCCGGGAGCGGGTGGGCGAGGGCGGCGACGGCCTCGCCGTGCACATCACCGGGCCCGGTGGCACGGGCGCGGACTCCGCCGAGGCCTTCGAGGGCATCGACTCGACGCTGCTGCTCTCGGCGGCCGGCATCGTGATCGTGATCCTTCTCTTCACCTACCGCAGTCCGACCCTGCTGCTGGCCCCGCTGCTCGCCGTGATCACCGCGCTGTTCACCGCCCAGGCCCTGATCTATCTGCTCGCCACGCACGCGGACCTCACCGTCAACGGCCAGAGCGCGGGCATCCTGACGGTCCTCGTCTTCGGCGCGGGGACCGACTACGCCCTGCTCCTGGTCGCTCGCTATCGCGAAGAACTGCGCCGTCACGAGGACCGTCACGAGGCGATGGCCCTCGCCCTGCACCGGGCCGGTCCCGCGGTCCTCGCGTCGGGCGCGACCGTCGTCCTGAGCATGCTGGTGCTGCTGGCCGCCGAGATGAACTCGACGAGCGGCCTCGGCCCGGTCGCCGCGATCGGCGTCACCGTCGGGCTCCTGGCGATGCTGTCGCTCTTCCCCGCCCTCCTGGTGATCTTCGGCCGGTGGTTCTTCTGGCCGCTGATCCCGCACGTCGGCTCCCCCGAGCCGACCGAGCGCGGCCTGTGGGCCCGCACGGGCCGCCGCATCGACCGCCGCCCGCGGCTGATCTGGGGCGCCACGGCAGCCGCCCTGGCCCTGCTCTCGCTCGGACTCCTGCAACTGCGGGCGGACGGCCTCAGCAACGCCGACGCGTTCACCGACAAGCCGGACTCGATCACCGGCCAGGAGGTCCTCGCACGGCACTTCCCCGCGGGTTCCGGCGATCCGCTGGTGATCGTGGCGGACCGGGCGCAGGGCGGCGCCGTCGCCCGCGTCGTGCGGGACGCCGGGGGCGTGGTGCCCGACAGCGTCGCCCGGCCGCCAGGGACGAAGGCCCTGTACGACGGCAAGGTGCTGTTCGAGGCGACCCTGACCGACCCGTCCGACAGCACGGCCGCCAAGCGGACCGTGGAGCGGGTGCGCGACGCCGCCCACGCCGTCCCCGACGCCGACGCGCAGGTGGGCGGCGGCACGGCGGCGCTGGTCGACATGGAGCACGCCACGACCCACGACAACAAGCTGATCATCCCGCTGGTCCTGGCCGTGGTCCTGCTGATCCTCGCCGTGCTGCTGCGCGCGGTGGTGGCCCCGCTCATCCTGATCGCGACGGTGGTCCTGTCCTTCGCGACGGCCCTCGGCCTCAGCGCGCTGGCCTTCCGCCACCTCTTCGACTACGCGGGCGAGCCCACCGACTTCCCGCTCTTCGTCTTCGTTTTCCTGGTGGCGCTCGGCATCGACTACAACATCTTCCTGTCGACCCGCATCCGCGAGGAGGCCGGCCACCAGGGCACCCGGGCGGGCGTCCTGACGGGCCTCGCCGCGACCGGCGCGGTGATCACCTCGGCGGGCCTCGTCCTCGCGGGCACGTTCGCCGCGCTCGGCACCCTCCCGATGGTGGCGTTCTCCGAGATCGGCTTCGCGGTGGCGCTCGGCGTCCTGCTCGACACCTTCATCGTGCGTTCGGTGCTGGTGACGGCGCTGTTCCTGGACGTGGGCCCGAAGGTGTGGTGGCCGCACGCACTGGCACGGCGGCCCGAGCCGTCGCGGGCACCGGTCGCCGCGACCGCCGAAGAGCCCCGACTCCCGCATCAGTAGGGCATCTTCACTGCCGCCGCCGCTGACGGCGCCCTATCCTGCTGGGGCAGCCATACGGGGGGCGGCACGGGGATGGGCGTGGAGGGGCACCGGTGACGTCGGGCCACGAGCGAGATGCGGTCCGCCAGACGGCGTCCGCCGCCACGGGCGGCCGCGCCCTGCAGGCCGGCCGCGATCTGACCGTCCACGAAGTGCACCACCACCGGCCGGTCACGGAGACCGCCGTCCTGGTGGAGCCCGTCCTGCCTGCCGCGGAGACGGTCGCGGAGGTGTTCGTCGGACGCGACGCCGAGGTGGACGCGGTCCTCGGCATCCTGGCCCCGGACACGGACTCGGTCGGCATGGTCGTCGTCTCGGCCGTTGCCGGACTCGCCGGAATCGGCAAGACGGCACTCGCCCGGGTGAGCGCCTCGGAAGGGGTGGCCCGCGGCTGGTTCCCCGGCGGCGCGGTCTTCGTCGACCTCAACGGCTACGCCCCCGATCCTGACCACCGCATCCGCCCCCACCAGGCGTACGCACCCATGCTCCACGCCCTGGACCGGCAGGGGCCGCCCGACACCGCCCCCCAGGGGCACGCGGCGCAGTACCACCGGTTCCTCGCGGAACGGGCCGCCGAGGACCGCCCGGTGCTCCTGGTCCTGGACAACGCCTCCACGACGGACCAGATCGCCGACCTGCTCCCCCGCTCCCGCATCCACCGTGTGGTCGTCACCTCGCGGCACACCCTGGCGGCGCGCGGTTCACGCACGCTCGACCTGCGGACCCTCGCGTCCGGGGACTCGGTCTCCCTGATCAGGGACCAGCTGGACCTCCTGTCGGCGGGGGACATCCGCCTGCGCGACGACCCGGAGGGCACCCGGCGCCTGTGCGAGCTCTGCGGACACCTTCCGCTGGCCCTCCACATCACCGCGGCCCTGCTGGCCCGCGACCCCGGCCTCACGCCGACCGACCTCGCCGATGACCTCGCCCAGGCGCACGGCCGACTCGATCTGCTCGACGACGGCGAGCGGGCGGTACGCGCCGCGTTCGACCTCTCCTACCTGCGGCTGACCAAGGGGCAGGCCCGCCTGTTCCGCCTCCTGCCGATCAACCCCGGCCCGCACTTCGGCCTCCCGGCCGCCGCCCGCCTCCTGGACACCGCCCCGCGCAGCGCCCGGCCGCTGCTGCTCGAACTGGCCCGCGCCCACGTGATCGAACAGGCGGGCCCCGGCAAATGGCGCCAGCACGACTTGATCCGGGCGTACGCCATCGAACACCTCGCGGACCACGGTGACAGCCAGGACGAGCCCGCCAGACGCCTGCTGACCCACTACGCCCTGGAGGGCCGACGCGCGGGCCAGGCCCTGCTCGTCGTACCCGGCGGCGGCCCGCCGCAAGAGGCGGGCAGCGTCCAGCAGGCCCTCGACTGGTTCGACCAGGAGCTGCCCAACCTGCAGGCCGCCATCGCCATGGGGCTCACCTTCGACCACACGACCGACGTGCTGCGGATGCTGGAGGCACTGATCAGGTTCCACCGGCACCGGGGCCAGACCACCGAGCTGGTCGAGACGTGCCGCAAGGTCGCGACGGTCGCCGCGGGCTCCCTGGACGGCTCCCACTGGGCCCTGACGGGTCTGACCTGGACGCTGGGGGCGCTGGGGCTCGACCCGACGGGCACCGGCGGGGCGTCGAGGCTCGTCCACCTGGTGGACATCGAGGCAACCGACCCCTTCTTCGAGCACCCTGCGTCGGTGCAGCTGTGGGGTCTGCTCGAGACCGTCCGGGCACACGTCGACGCGCTGCCGCCATCGGCCCAGGTGACCGCCGTGCCCATGCTGCACGAGATCGCCCGCACCGCCTACAGGACGGGCGCGGGGGGCTCGACGAGCATCCAGGCCCTCCTGACCGCCGTCCGCATCAGCGAACGGTCCGAGGACCACCATCTGCTCACCGAGTCCTGGCTCCTGCTGGGCCACGAACGGCTGCGTCTCGACCGCCGTCCCGCCGCCGAGAGGTCGCTCAAGGAGGCGTACCGGTGCCTGCAGAACTCCATCGAACCGGACTCGGCACGGTGGCGGGAACTGTGCTACCGGCTGCTCACACTGGCGGACGGCATCGCGACGGAGTCCGCTGCTCGGATCAAGGCCGAGGCGCGCGCCATCACGGAAGCCGTGGCGATGGACACGCACGCCGGAGGACACGTCATCCTGGCCTCGGCCCTCGACCGCACCGGAACCGAGCGCTACGAAGCAGCCGACTACGCCAGGGCCGTCACCCGCCACCAGAAAGCCCTGCGGCTGCGCGAAGAACACCTGCCAAAGGACCGGAAGGCCATCGGCCGCACCCTGCTCAGGCTGTCCCTGGCCCACTTCGGCGTCGGCAACCACGCGGCGGCCGCCGAGACCGCCGAGCGCGCCACCACCCTGCTGGCCGAGACAGGCGAGGCGCACTCCTCGGTCCGGGCCCGGGAACTCCTCGTCTACGCCCTGCTCGCCCTGCACCGCACCGAGGAAGCGGTCGAGGTCACCTACCGGGCACGGCAGCGCGCGAGCGTGGAGGACGACACCCACGCCCACATCTCGGCGGTCCTCCTGTACGCACTGGCTCTCAGGGAGTCCGGCCGCCACTCGTCCGCGTACGCCGCCGCGCGGCAGGCGCTGCAGCTGGCCCGGAGCGGGCCGGCCCCGGACCTCCACGCCTACACCCGCGACTGGCTCAGAAGAGAGGGCCTCCCCACCCCGGACTGACACCGCGACCGCACGCTCGCTGCAGGTTCTCAATCGGAATGCCTTATTCCGATGTGCTGGCATGGAAGTGCTCGGCCGTCACCTTCACGGGCCACAGCACGTCTGTCTCACGATCTTGTCCCTTGAGAGTCGCCAGCTCTCCTGCAGGCATCGGAGGCTTGAGGCGCGTACCTTCTGACCGGCGCCTTCCGCTCATCGCGAGTAGTCCGCGAGGCTCAGCAGCAGGTGGGCGGATTCCGGACGTACGTGATCGGAGTGAGCCCCCGCTGGGCTGAGGCGGCGACCGCGGACGTACACGTCGGAGGCGTCGATGTTCACGAAACGGTGGTCGAGTGCGGAAAGCGGATATCGCTCGTCGAGCGGCAGCAGGTGTGTGGTGAACATGGGTGCGGGCGCCGGCCCGATCCCGGAGTGCCCGATGCCAGGCTGTCGTTCGGCTCGCAGATGCCAGAACCCCGTCGCCCGGTCGTGGCGGGAGTACGTGGCGACGATGGGGCCCCTCAGCGGGGCGCCGTCGTGCCCGCTGCTCGGCAGGATGTACGGGAAGAGCGAGAGGAAGGCGTCGCGTCCTGCGGCCATCTGGAACAACAGCATGCTGTCCACGGTGAACGGTCGGGGGCCCGCTGCGCTCCAGCCGAGTGTGTCGTTGAGCTGTACATCTGCCGCCCACTGCACCGCCTCGCACAGGAATCGGCAGCCGAAGGAGTGTCCGACGAGGTGAAGGTACTGCCCATCACGGTTGGCCAGCACCGGTGCGGCCACGGGGTCGGCGCGCTCGGCGTCTAGGTAGCCAAGCAGACGGCCCAGGATGTGGGCGGCATGTCCGCTTCCGTCGCGTCCGCCCATTGAGTGTGCCCGGTCCCGGATCCTGCGATAGCCGACGGGAGTGACTGGGCTGGACGACGGCCAGCGCACCACGACACACCAGGGGCTGAAGCCCTCGGCCGCCAGGACTGGATACCGGGCTGGGACTGTCGCCAGGTTGCCGTGCACGAGCGCCAAGAGCCGTTCGGCAGTGCGATGTGCGGAGGCGGGGGACGTCTGCCAACCGTGGACGTACACCAGGATGTCTGTTGCCCAGGAGGGCGGGGCCAGACGTTCCGCGAAGTAGTCGCGCAGCCGGTGCTCGGGCACCGGCTCACCGGTGTCGGCGTCCAGCAGCCAGCCGGTCTCGTCCAGGTCTACGGTCGCGACCGCGACCGCGTGGCTCATGCGTCTCCCCTCGCCCGGTCCAGACGGGTGTCCATACCGCCGTGCAGTCCGTAGGCGAACCCAAGGGGTGTGCGGTACCGGGCGGCGAAGTGGCGGGCCAGCTCGTGCGCGATCCGGCCGGCGGTCGCCTCGCCGCGCAGGTACCGCGTGACGAACTCAAGCGCGTACTCGGCGGCGAATGCCTGCGGCATCGCGATCTGCGGACCGAGAACACCCTGCGCGCCGTGCTCGATGAGCACGCGCCCGAGGAAGGAACGCTCCGCGCTCGCTCCGGTGATTCCGGCATGGCAGGCGTTGAGCAGGACGAGCGGCCGGAAACGGCTGTGCCGGTGTCGTGCCCGCAGCGCCCGCACGTCGTCGCCATCAAAGGGGGTGCCGTCCGTGAGTTTGAGGACCAGGACGTGGGGTTCGGGCTTGTTGTCGATGAACTCGCCGTGGCACCAGAAGTACGTCAATTGCTCGTCCAGGTCCGCATTCTCCAGGTCGCGGGCCAGTTCCTCGTATGTCGTGCGAACGGTGCACTCGGCGCCCCCCGCCAGTGCCTTCGCGACCTCGTCCGCCCGGGTCGCGCGACCCACGTGGACGTCGTGGTTCAGGCTGACGGCGGGCTGTTGCGGAGTTGCACAGGGCGGCCCGATCCACGTGTACGCGTCGCCGGTGTGCTCGATCTGATGCCGGTGGCCGAGGAAGCGGGCGAACAGGGCGTCCAAGGTCGCCGCGGACGCGGTGGGCTCTTCGGCCGCGCAGAGCAGCGGCCAAGGTAGATGAAGATCGGAGTCGAAGCGCACCCGCAGCTCTTCCCGAGACAAGGCTGCTCGCAGGTAGGTACGGAACATCTCTGTCCGTACGTCGTCTCCGCGTAGCAAGGTGTCGAACAGCAGGGATTCTCCACTGCGGGCCAAATCGGCAACCACGCGGCGCAGTTCGTCCTCCGGCTCGGCACTGAGGTCGGCAGCTGTTGCATATGGGCGCCACCGGTCTCGAAGGACTCGGCCCTGGTCGTCGACGGGCTGGAAGTCGACGAACCGCTCTTTCCAGCGGGCGGATAGACGGGCCGCCGCGCCGCGTACCTCGTCGGGCCGGGCGCTCAGGTCGGCCTTGTGCTCGGTTCCCTTGAGCGCAGGGACTGACGTGCCCGACATGCGTGCCCGAATTCGATCGCTGCCGAGGACGTCGAAACTGACGCGAAGATCGGGCGGCTTCGTCTCCAGGTGTGGCAGGAAGCGGAAGCCGTCGCTGGGGTCCTGTACGACGTAGGGGGTCAATGCGCGGGGCACCGGCTCAGGACCTCCCCTGGCGCGGCGACGCGCATCTCTCTCCGACCTCAGTGGGCTCGGGACTATCGATGTCCAGCTCCGTCTCCACCTGTTGCAGGACAACGCCAGTGTCGTGGTGCAGAAACGAGAAGCGGATCCGGTGAGTGCCAGGCCCCGCGGCTGTGAGGCAGAACTGTGCGGGGCCAGCGGTCCCTGTGCCGTACAGCAAGGTGGCCGGCACAACCTCCGCATCGCTCAACGGCACGGCCACGATGTCCAGTGAGGGCCGGGCACCTGGGCGGGCCCAGGGATGCGTGGACTCAGCCACCAACTCCACGCTCAGGCGTACAGGAGCTCCGGCATGGGGATTATCGTCCAAGAGCGTCAAGTGGGCTTGGCAGCGTGGCGGTTCCGAGAGTTCGGCAGGTTCTCCTTCCTCGCCGCCAGGGGTGGACAGGAGCGCAGAGGGCTCGGCACGGCCACCCGTCGGTCCGACCAGGGCTGTCGATGGCACTCCTGAATGCACCTGGAAGGCTGCGCGACGCACGGCCTTGGCGAGCGCCGGGTCGGGGTGGGCGGCGGCGAGGGCGACCAGGACCTGCACGGTGCGGGGGTGCCCGACACGGCGCACCTCG
>NZ_LIPN01000087.1 GCF_001418325.1 Streptomyces atriruber
CTATTCGTCGGCAGCGTCAGATGTGTATAAGAGGCAGCCCTGCCCCAACGGAACTCCGGCGCGCCGTCCGCACCCCGGGTTTGATCTCCGTCACGCAGCGGGTACTCTCTTCGGCTCGATTGGCCCCACGCATGCCCCGTATGGCAGACTGTCCTGGTTGCTCGGTTGAGTGCCGATGCTGCGCGCCTCCCGCCGGGAGGACCGGAAGCGAGTCCCACAGTACTCGTCGCCCCATCTGCCGAAGGGTCCGCAAGGACTTGCAGGCAGCGCTGAGGCGGACGTACGGGAATCTTCCGGGAAGTGCAGTGCGGTCGCTCGGCCAGGCGCCCGGTGGGTTTCTTCCCCCGGACCCGCGGTCATTCAGGGCCGCAGCCCCTAGCAGGGAACTCCTTCGGGAGAACCGTGTGAGCGGGACTGCGACACGCCCGACCGCGTGGGTCGGAGGAAGTAGAAAAAAGGACCTTCCGGGGGCCAGAGCGTTCGAGACGAAGGACTACTAAGTAGCCATGGCGGGACAGAAGATCCGCATCCGGCTCAAGGCCTACGACCACGAGGTCATCGACTCCTCGGCGAAGAAGATCGTCGAGACGGTGACCCGCACTGGTGCGTCGGTCGCGGGCCCGGTGCCGCTGCCCACTGAGAAGAACGTGTACTGCGTCATCAAGTCGCCGCACAAGTACAAGGACTCGCGCGAGCACTTCGAGATGCGCACGCACAAGCGCCTGATCGACATCCTCGACCCGACGCCCAAGACCGTTGACTCGCTGATGCGCCTGGACCTTCCGGCCGGCGTTGACATCGAGATCAAGCTCTGAAGGGCGCGGAGAAGATGACCAAGCAGATCAAGGGCATCCTGGGCGAGAAGCTCGGCATGACCCAGGTCTGGGACGAGAACAATCGTGTCGTCCCGGTGACCGTGGTCAAGGCCGGACCCTGCGTCGTTACCCAGGTCCGTACGAATGACAGCGACGGCTACGAGTCGGTCCAGATCGCCTTCGGCGAGATCGACCCGCGCAAGGTGAACAAGCCCCTCAAGGGCCACTTCGCCAAGGCCGACGTGACCCCCCGTCGCCACCTCGTCGAGATCCGTACCGCTGGTGCCAGCGAGTACACCCTCGGCCAGGAGCTGACTGCCGAGACGTTCGAGGCCGGTATCAAGGTCGACGTCACCGGCAAGAGCAAGGGCAAGGGCTTCGCCGGTGTGATGAAGCGTCACAACTTCGCCGGTGGCAAGGCCTCCCACGGTGCCCACCGCGTGCACCGCAAGCCCGGTTCCATCGGTGGCTGCGCCACGCCCGGCCGTGTCTTCAAGGGCCAGCGCATGGCCGGTCGCATGGGCAGCGAGCGGGTCACCACCCAGAACCTGACCGTCCACGCCGTTGACGCGGAGAAGGGCCTGCTGCTCATCAAGGGCGCGGTTCCTGGTCCGAACGGCGGCCTCGTCCTGGTCCGTACTGCGGCCAAGGGGGCCTGAGGTAACCCATGAGCACCATTGACATCCTTTCGCCGGCAGGCGACAAGACCGGGACGGTCGAGCTCCCCGCGGAGATCTTCGACGTCGAGAAGATCAGCATCCCGCTGATCCACCAGGTCGTCGTCGCGCAGCTGGCCGCCGCCCGTCAGGGCACGCACAAGACCAAGCGCCGCGGCGAAGTCCGCGGTGGCGGCAAGAAGCCGTACCGCCAGAAGGGCACCGGCCGCGCGCGCCAGGGTTCGACCCGTGCGCCGCAGTTCGCCGGCGGTGGCGTCGTCCACGGCCCGCAGCCGCGTGACTACTCGCAGCGCACGCCCAAGAAGATGAAGGCTGCCGCTCTGCGTCACGCCCTCACCGACCGGGCGCGCAACTCCCGCATCCACGTCGTCTCCGACGTGGTCGAGGGCGAGATCTCGACGAAGGCCGCGAAGAGCCTGCTCGGCAAGGTCAGCGAGCGCAAGAACGTGCTCCTGGTCATCGAGCGCTCGGACGAGACCGCGCTGCTCTCCGCCCGCAACCTGCCCCAGGTCCACATCCTGGAGCCGGGCCAGCTGAACACGTACGACGTGCTCGTCTCGGACGACGTGGTCTTCACCAAGGCCGCGTTCGAGTCCTTCGTGTCCGGCCCGAAGGCCACTGACACCGAAGGGAGCGAAGCCTGATGGCCATCCGTCACCAGAGCATCGCGTCCAAGGCTGCGAAGGCCGCCAAGGCCGCGCGCGTCGCCAAGGCGAAGCGCATCGCGACCGAGGGCAAGATTGCCGTTGAGCCCACCCCGCTGAGCAAGTCCTTCTCGGACCCGCGCGACGTCCTCGTCAAGCCGGTCGTCTCCGAGAAGTCGTACGCGCTGCTCGACGAGGGCAAGTACACGTTCATCGTGGCTCCGGGCGCCAACAAGACCCAGATCAAGCAGGCCGTCGAGGCGGTCTTCTCGGTCAAGGTCACCGGCGTCAACACGATCAACCGTCAGGGCAAGCGGAAGCGTACGCGCACCGGTTTCGGCAAGCGTGCCGACACCAAGCGCGCCATCGTGACCCTTGCTGAGGGCGACCGTATCGACATCTTCGGCCAGGCCTCCTAACGGAGCGCCCTGGTCCGAATATCGGACGAGGACTGAGAAATGGGAATCCGCAAGTACAAGCCGACTACGCCGGGCCGTCGTGGCTCCTCCGTAGCCGACTTCGTCGAGGTAACGCGGTCCACGCCGGAGAAGTCGCTGGTTCGCCCGCTGCACAGCAAGGGCGGCCGTAACAATTCCGGTCGTGTGACCGTTCGCCACCAGGGTGGTGGCCACAAGCGCGCCTACCGCGTGATCGACTTCCGTCGCCACGACAAGGACGGCGTGCCGGCCAAGGTCGCGCACATCGAGTACGACCCCAACCGCACGGCGCGCATCGCGCTGCTGCACTACGCGGACGGCGAGAAGCGCTACATCCTCGCCCCGCGCGGCACGCAGCAGGGTGACCGGATTGAGAGCGGCCCCGGTGCCGACATCAAGCCCGGCAACAACATGGCGCTGCGCAACATCCCCGTGGGTACGACCATCCACGCCATCGAGCTGCGGCCCGGCGGCGGCGCGAAGTTCGCCCGCTCCGCGGGTGCCTCCGTGCAGCTGCTCGCGAAGGAAGGCGCCATGGCGCACCTTCGCATGCCGTCCGGTGAGATCCGCCTGGTCGACGTCCGCTGCCGCGCCACCATCGGCGAGGTCGGCAACGCCGAGCAGTCGAACATCAACTGGGGCAAGGCCGGCCGCATGCGCTGGAAGGGCGTCCGCCCGACCGTGCGTGGTGTCGTGATGAACCCGGTCGACCACCCGCACGGTGGTGGTGAAGGCAAGACCTCCGGTGGTCGTCACCCGGTCTCGCCGTGGGGCAAGAAGGAGGGTCGTACTCGTGATCGCAACAAGGCGAGCAACAAGTACATCGTCCGTCGCCGCAAGTCGAACAAGAAGCGCTAGGAGCGGGTTTAGATGCCGCGCAGTCTCAAGAAGGGACCCTTCGTTGACGGCCACCTCGTAAAGAAGGTGGACGCTCAGAACGAAGCCGGTTCCAAGAACGTCATCAAGACCTGGTCCCGTCGCTCGATGATCATTCCCAGCATGCTGGGTCACACGATCGCGGTGCACAACGGCAAGACCCACATCCCGGTGTTCGTCACCGAGTCGATGGTCGGCCACAAGCTCGGCGAGTTCTCGCCGACTCGCACCTTCCGCGGCCACGTCAAGGACGACCGGAAGTCGAAGCGCCGCTAGCGCGGGGTGGAACGACTATGACTAACACCGAAGGGACAACCATGGAAGCCAGGGCCCAGGCGCGGTACATCCGCGTCACGCCCATGAAGGCCCGCCGCGTGGTGGACCTCATCCGTGGCATGGATGCCACGGAGGCTCAGGCGGTCCTGCGTTTCGCCCCGCAGGCCGCGAGCGTGCCGGTCGGCAAGGTGCTGGACAGCGCCATTGCCAACGCCGCGCACAACTACGACCACACCGACGCCTCTTCGCTGGTCATCAGCGAGGCGTACGTGGATGAGGGCCCGACCCTGAAGCGGTTCCGTCCGCGTGCTCAGGGCCGTGCCTACCGGATCCGTAAGCGGACCAGCCACATCACCGTGGTCGTCAGCAGCAAGGAAGGAACCCGGTAATGGGCCAGAAGGTAAACCCGCACGGGTTCCGGCTCGGTGTCACGACCGACTTCAAGTCGCGTTGGTACGCCGACAAGCTGTACAAGGACTACGTCAAGGAAGACGTCGCCATCCGTCGGATGATGACGTCCGGCATGGAGCGCGCCGGCATCTCGAAGGTTGAGATCGAGCGCACCCGTGACCGCGTGCGTGTGGACATCCACACCGCTCGTCCCGGCATCGTCATCGGCCGCCGTGGCGCCGAGGCCGACCGCATCCGCGGCGACCTCGAGAAGCTCACGGGCAAGCAGGTCCAGCTGAACATCCTCGAGGTCAAGAACCCCGAGGTCGACGCTCAGCTCGTGGCCCAGGCCGTTGCGGAGCAGCTGTCCTCCCGCGTCTCCTTCCGTCGTGCCATGCGTAAGAGCATGCAGTCGGCGATGAAGGCGGGCGCCAAGGGCATCAAGATCCAGTGTGGCGGCCGCCTCGGTGGCGCCGAGATGTCGCGCTCGGAGTTCTACCGCGAGGGCCGTGTGCCCCTGCACACGCTCCGCGCGAACGTCGACTACGGCTTCTTCGAGGCCAAGACGACCTTCGGCCGCATCGGCGTGAAGGTCTGGATCTACAAGGGCGACGTCAAGAACATCGCCGAGGTCCGCGCCGAGAACGCCGCTGCCCGCGCCGGCAACCGCCCGGCCCGTGGTGGCAACGACCGCCCGGCCCGTGGTGGCCGTGGTGGCGAGCGTGGCGGCCGCGGTCGCAAGCCGCAGCAGTCGGCTCCGGCCGCCGAGGCCCCCAAGGCCGAGGCGCCCGCCGCTGCTCCGGCTGCTGAGAGCACCGGAACGGAGGCCTGACCGAAATGCTGATCCCCCGTAGGGTCAAGCACCGCAAGCAGCACCACCCGAAGCGCAGCGGTATGTCCAAGGGTGGCACGCAGGTTGCGTTCGGCGAGTACGGCATCCAGGCGCTGACCCCGGCGTACGTGACGAACCGTCAGATCGAGGCAGCTCGTATCGCGATGACGCGTCACATCAAGCGTGGCGGCAAGGTCTGGATCAACATCTACCCGGACCGCCCCCTCACCAAGAAGCCTGCCGAGACCCGCATGGGTTCGGGTAAGGGTTCTCCGGAGTGGTGGATCGCCAACGTCAAGCCCGGACGCGTGATGTTCGAGCTGTCGTACCCGAACGAGAAGATTGCTCGTGAGGCGCTCACCCGCGCTGCTCACAAGCTTCCGATGAAGTGCCGCATCGTCCGGCGCGAGGCAGGTGAGTCGTGATGTCGGCCGGTACCAAGGCGTCCGAGCTGCGCGAGCTGGGCAACGAGGAGCTTGTCAACAAGCTTCGCGAGGCCAAGGAAGAGCTGTTCAACCTCCGCTTCCAGGCGGCGACCGGTCAGCTCGAGAACCACGGTCGGCTCAAGGCCGTCCGTAAGGACATCGCGCGGATCTACACCCTGATGCGTGAGCGCGAGCTGGGCATCGAGACGGTGGAGAGCGCCTGATGAGCGAGAGCAACGTGACTGAGACGAAGACCGACCGCGGCTTCCGCAAGACCCGTGAGGGTCTGGTCGTCAGCGACAAGATGGACAAGACCGTCGTCGTCGCTGTCGAGGACCGCGTCAAGCACGCGCTGTACGGCAAGGTCATCCGCCGTACGAACAAGCTCAAGGCGCACGACGAGCAGAACGCTGCCGGCGTCGGCGACCGCGTCCTCCTGATGGAGACGCGTCCGCTGTCGGCGACCAAGCGCTGGCGCATCGTCGAGATCCTCGAGAAGGCCAAGTAATTCTCTGAGGCATCCCTCAGAGTTCGTTCCGCCAGGCTCGGCAGGGGCCCATCCCGTAAGGGAGAAGCCCCTGCCGGGAACCGGCAGACAAACAGGAGATAGACGTGATCCAGCAGGAGTCGCGACTTCGCGTCGCCGACAACACGGGTGCGAAGGAAATTCTCACCATTCGTGTTCTCGGTGGCTCGGGTCGCCGCTACGCGGGCATCGGTGACGTCATCGTCGCCACCGTCAAGGACGCGATCCCCGGTGGCAACGTGAAGAAGGGTGACGTCGTCAAGGCGGTCATCGTTCGCACCGTCAAGGAGCGCCGCCGTCCGGACGGCTCGTACATCCGCTTCGACGAGAACGCCGCCGTCATTCTGAAGAACGACGGCGACCCTCGCGGCACCCGTATCTTCGGCCCCGTCGGCCGTGAGCTGCGCGAGAAGAAGTTCATGAAGATCATCTCGCTCGCGCCGGAGGTGCTGTAAGCATGAAGATCAAGAAGGGCGACCTGGTCCAGGTCATCACCGGTAAGGACAAGGGCAAGCAGGGCAAGGTCATTGCCGCTTACCCGCGCGACGAGCGCGTCCTGGTCGAGGGTGTCAACCGGGTCAAGAAGCACACGAAGGCCGGCCCGACCGCCAGCGGCTCGCAGGCCGGCGGCATCGTGACCACCGAGGCCCCCGTCCACGTCTCCAACGTCCAGCTGGTCGTGGAGAAGGACGGCAACAAGGTCGTCACGCGCGTCGGTTACCGCTTCGACGACGAGGGCAACAAGATCCGCGTTGCCAAGCGGACGGGTGAGGACATCTGATGACGACCACCACCACTCCGCGTCTCAAGACGAAGTACCGCGAGGAGATCACGGGCAAGCTGCGTGAGGAGTTCTCGTACGAGAACGTCATGCAGATCCCCGGCCTGGTCAAGATCGTGGTCAACATGGGTGTCGGCGACGCCGCCCGTGACTCGAAGCTGATCGACGGCGCCATCCGCGACCTCACCACGATCACCGGTCAGAAGCCGGCCGTGACGAAGGCCCGGAAGTCCATCGCGCAGTTCAAGCTGCGCGAGGGCCAGCCGATCGGCTGCCACGTCACGCTCCGTGGCGACCGCATGTGGGAGTTCCTGGACCGCACCCTGTCGCTCGCGCTGCCGCGCATCCGCGACTTCCGTGGTCTGTCCCCCAAGCAGTTCGACGGCCGTGGCAACTACACCTTCGGTCTCACGGAGCAGGTCATGTTCCACGAGATCGACCAGGACAAGATCGACCGCGTCCGGGGTATGGACATCACCGTGGTCACCACGGCGACCAACGACGCTGAGGGCCGTGCCCTTCTCCGTCACCTCGGCTTCCCGTTCAAGGAGGCGTAAGCGAGATGGCGAAGAAGGCTCTGATTGCCAAGGCTGCTCGTAAGCCCAAGTTCGGTGTGCGTGCGTACACCCGCTGCCAGCGCTGCGGCCGTCCGCACTCCGTCTACCGCAAGTTCGGCCTCTGCCGCGTGTGCCTTCGTGAGATGGCTCACCGTGGCGAGCTGCCGGGCGTGACCAAGAGCTCCTGGTAGTCCCACTGCCCCTAGGGCATATGGGATTGTCCGGAACTCTCGGTAAGTAAAGGGTTGGCAGATGCCCTCCTCCAGATGGCTTAGGCTAGGAGGGTTGGGCGTCTGCCGCCCTGACCGACTTACTACGCCGTAGGTCCCCGCGCCGCACCCGTCCCGCCTCTGAGTGGGGAGAGGGATGGCGCAGATAGGAAACCACGGCGAGAGAGGCCGAAGGCCAATTCATGACCATGACTGATCCGATCGCGGACATGCTGACTCGTCTGCGTAACGCGAACTCGGCGTACCACGACACCGTGGCGATGCCGCACAGCAAGATCAAGTCTCACATCGCGGAGATCCTCCAGCAGGAGGGCTTCATCACGGGCTGGAAGGTCGAGGACGCCGAGGTCGGCAAGAACCTCGTTCTCGAGCTGAAGTTCGGCCCGAACCGTGAGCGCTCCATCGCGGGCATCAAGCGGATCTCCAAGCCCGGTCTCCGGGTTTACGCGAAGTCCACCAACCTGCCGAAGGTCCTCGGCGGCCTCGGCGTGGCGATCATCTCCACGTCGCACGGTCTCCTGACCGGGCAGCAGGCAGGCAAGAAGGGCGTAGGTGGGGAAGTCCTCGCCTACGTCTGGTAGTCGGGAACGGAGGAATAGCTAATGTCGCGTATTGGCAAGCTCCCCATCACGGTTCCCGCCGGCGTGGACGTCACCATCGACGGCCGGACGGTCTCGGTTAAGGGCCCCAAGGGTTCCCTTTCCCACACCGTCGTCGCGCCGATCGACATCGCTAAGGGTGAGGACGGCGTCCTGAACGTCACCCGCCCGAACGACGAGCGTCAGAACAAGGCCCTGCACGGCCTGTCCCGCACGCTGGTGGCGAACATGATCACCGGCGTGACCCAGGGTTACGTGAAGAAGCTCGAAATCAGCGGTGTCGGTTACCGCGTCCTCGCGAAGGGCTCCAACCTGGAGTTCTCGCTGGGCTACAGCCACCCGATCCTGGTCGAGGCCCCCGAGGGCATCACCTTCAAGGTGGAGTCCGCGACCAAGCTTTCGGTCGAGGGCATCGACAAGCAGAAGGTCGGCGAGGTTGCGGCCAACATCCGCAAGCTGCGCAAGCCCGACCCGTACAAGGCCAAGGGCGTCAAGTACGAAGGCGAAGTCATCCGCCGCAAGGTCGGAAAGGCGGGTAAGTAAGCCATGGCATACGGTGTCAAGATTGCTAAGGGCGACGCTTACAAGCGTGCTGCCATCAAGCGTCGTCACATCCGCATCCGTAAGCACATCTCGGGTACGGCTGAGCGTCCTCGCCTGGTCGTGACGCGCTCGAACCGCCACATCGTGGCCCAGGTCATCGACGACATCAAGGGTCACACCCTTGCGTCGGCGTCGACCCTGGACACCACGATCCGCGGCGCCGAGGGCGACAAGTCCGCGGCTGCCAAGTCGGTCGGCGCCCTGGTCGCCGAGCGCGCCAAGGCCGCCGGTGTCGAGACTGTCGTGTTCGACCGTGGTGGTAACCAGTACGCCGGGCGCATCGCCGCCCTGGCGGACGCCGCCCGCGAAGCCGGACTCAAGTTCTGAGTCGGTTCCGTAGCTAGCGGAAACAGAGAGAGGTAATTCCAATGGCTGGACCCCAGCGCCGCGGTGGCGGTGCCGGTGGCGGCGAGCGGCGGGACCGGAAGGGTCGCGACGGTGGCAACGCCGCCGCCGAGAAGACCGCGTACGTTGAGCGCGTTGTCGCGATCAACCGCGTCGCCAAGGTTGTGAAGGGTGGTCGTCGCTTCAGCTTCACTGCGCTCGTCGTAGTGGGCGACGGTGACGGCACCGTGGGTGTCGGTTACGGCAAGGCCAAGGAGGTGCCGGCCGCCATCGCCAAGGGTGTTGAGGAGGCCAAGAAGCACTTCTTCAAGGTCCCCCGTATCCAGGGCACCATCCCGCACCCGATCCAGGGCGAGAAGGCCGCGGGCGTCGTCCTGCTCAAGCCTGCTTCCCCCGGTACCGGTGTTATCGCCGGTGGCCCGGTGCGTGCCGTGCTCGAGTGCGCCGGCGTGCACGACATCCTGTCGAAGTCCCTGGGCTCCGACAACGCGATCAACATCGTGCACGCGACCGTGGCGGCCCTCAAGGGCCTGCAGCGTCCCGAGGAGATCGCGGCTCGCCGTGGTCTGCCCCTCGAGGACGTCGCCCCCGCGGCTCTCCTTCGTGCGCGTGCGGGAGCGGGTGCGTAATGGCACAGCTCAAGATCACGCAGACGAAGTCGTACATCGGCAGCAAGCAGAACCACCGCGACACCCTGCGCTCCCTTGGTCTCAAGGGCATCAACACGCAGGTCGTCAAGGAGGACCGCCCCGAGTTCCGCGGCATGGTGCACACCGTCCGCCACCTCGTGACGGTTGAGGAGGTCGACTGACATGGCGGAGCAGAACCCGCTGAAGGTCCACAACCTCCGGCCCGCCCCGGGCGCCAAGACCGCCAAGACCCGTGTGGGTCGTGGTGAGGCGTCCAAGGGTAAGACCGCTGGTCGTGGTACCAAGGGCACCAAGGCCCGTTACCAGGTTCCGGAGCGCTTCGAGGGTGGCCAGATGCCCCTCCACATGCGTCTCCCGAAGCTCAAGGGCTTCAAGAACCCGTTCAAGACCGAGTTCCAGGTCGTGAACCTCGACAAGCTGAGCGCGCTGTACCCGGAGGGTGGCGAGGTCACCGTCGAGGGTCTCGTCGCCAAGGGTGCCGTTCGCAAGAACAGCCTCGTCAAGGTGCTCGGCCAGGGTGAGGTCACCGTGGCGCTGCAGGTGACGGTCGACGCCGTCTCCGGCTCCGCCAAGGAGAAGATCACCGCCGCCGGCGGTACCGTCACCGAGCTCGTCTGATATTCCCTCAGACGTGTCGATGACATGAGCGATTCCCAGCCGGGGATGCCCCACAAAAGGGGCATCCCCGGTTGGTCGTTCCAAGGGGGGCACGGTCGCCGGTAAGGTGGCGTGCACTGTCTAAGCTCCGTGCGGTCTGCCCGCACGGTTTTCTTGACTGATACGTATTCGTCGAACCTCAGACCATTACCTCTGACGCACGCGCGCGGGGGTCGCAGGAGGCACCGTGCTCACCGCGTTCGCCCGGGCGTTCAAGACGCCCGACCTGCGCAAGAAGCTGCTCTTCACACTCGGCATCATCGTGATCTACCGGGTGGGTACGCATGTGCCGATCCCCGGTGTCGACTACAAGAACGTCCAGGTCTGCATCGACAACGCGAATGCGAACCAGGGCCTGTTCGGTCTCGTCAACATGTTCAGCGGCGGCGCGCTGCTGCAGATCACGATCTTCGCGCTCGGCATCATGCCGTACATCACGGCGAGCATCATTCTGCAGCTGCTGACCGTGGTGATCCCGCGACTCGAGGCCCTCAAGAAGGAGGGCCAGGCCGGCACCGCGAAGATCACGCAGTACACGCGCTATCTGACCATCGCGCTCGCGATCCTGCAGGGCACCGGCCTGGTGGCCACCGCCCGCACCGGCACCCTGTTCCAGGGCTGCCCCGTCGCCAGCGAGATCGTTCCCGACCAGTCGATCTTCGTCACCGTCACGATGGTCATCACGATGACCGCGGGTACGGCCTGCGTCATGTGGCTCGGTGAGCTCATCACCGACCGCGGCATCGGCAACGGCATGTCGATCCTGATGTTCATCTCGATCGCCGCGACCTTCCCGAGCGCCCTCTGGGCCATCAAGCAGCAGGGCGACCTGGCGGGTGGCTGGATCGAGTTCGGCACCGTCATCGCGGTCGGACTCGTCATGGTCGGCCTGGTGGTCTTCGTCGAGCAGGCGCAGCGGCGCATCCCGGTCCAGTACGCGAAGCGAATGATCGGCCGCAGGTCCTACGGCGGAACGTCGACGTACATTCCGCTGAAGGTCAATCAGGCGGGCATCATCCCTG
The DNA here is from genome assembly GCF_001418325.1 of Streptomyces atriruber. Taxonomy (GTDB): domain Bacteria; phylum Actinomycetota; class Actinomycetes; order Streptomycetales; family Streptomycetaceae; genus Streptomyces; species Streptomyces atriruber. The sequence continues at coordinate 11,343 of NZ_LIPN01000087.1, forward strand.
TGATCTTCGCCTCCTCGCTGCTCTACATTCCGGCGCTCGTGGCCCAGTTCGCGGGCGGCAACTCGGGATGGAAGACGTGGATCGAGGCGAACCTGACCAAGGGTGACCACCCGATTTACATCGCCACGTACTTCATCCTGATCGTCTTCTTCGCCTTCTTCTACGTCGCGATCTCCTTCAACCCCGAGGAAGTCGCCGACAACATGAAGAAGTATGGTGGCTTCATCCCGGGCATCCGGGCTGGCCGTCCGACCGCTGAGTACCTGAGCTACGTACTCAACCGGATCACCTGGCCGGGTTCGCTGTATCTGGGTCTGATCGCTCTTGTGCCGACGATGGCGTTGGTGGGCTTCCAGGCGAACCAGAACTTCCCGTTCGGCGGGACGAGCATCCTCATCATCGTGGGTGTGGGTCTGGAAACCGTGAAGCAGATCGAGAGCCAGCTCCAGCAGCGCAATTACGAAGGGTTCCTCCGCTGATGCGAATCGTCCTCGTCGGGCCGCCCGGTGCGGGCAAGGGAACGCAAGCCGCGTTCCTGGCCAAGAACTTGTCGATCCCGCACATCTCCACCGGCGACCTCTTCCGTGCCAACATCAGCCAGGGCACGGACCTCGGCAAGCAGGCGAAGGCGTACATGGACGCCGGAAACCTCGTGCCGGACGAGGTGACGATCGGCATGGCGAAGGACCGCATGGCGCAGCCGGATGCCGAGAACGGCTTCCTGCTCGACGGGTTCCCGCGCAACGTGTCGCAGGCGGAGGCGCTGGACGTGGCGCTCAAGGCCGACGACGTGAAGCTCGACGCCGTCCTGGACCTGGAGGTCCCCGAGGACGAGGTCGTCAAGCGGATCGCGGGCCGGCGGATCTGCCGCAAGGACTCCAGCCACGTCTTCCACGTGACGTACAGCAAGCCGAAGCAGGAGGGCGTCTGCGACGTCTGCGGCGGCGAGCTCTACCAGCGCGAGGACGACAGCGAGGACACCGTCCGCAAGCGCCTCGAGGTGTACCACACGCAGACCGAGCCGATCATCGACTACTACCGGACCCAGGGTCTGGTCGTGACGATCTCGGCGCTCGGCAAGGTGGACGAGGTCACCACGCGCGCGATGGACGCCCTCAAGGGCGACAAGTAGTCAGTACGCTGTTTCGGCCGCGGTGCCCTTGGGGGGACCGCGGCCGTACTGTTGTCTACGTACCGGTCCGGATGCGTGGCCGGTGCGTAGACGATGACGGAAGACGGAGAGCGGAAGCCCCATGGTGCAGATCAAGACCCCCGAGCAGATCGCGAAGATGCGTGAGGCGGGCCTTGTCGTCGCCGCCATCCACGCCGCGACCCGTGAGGCCGCGGTGCCCGGCGCCACCACGCGGGACCTGGACGAGGTCGCCCGCAAGGTGATCGACGAGCACGGCGCGAAGTCGAACTTCCTCGGGTACGGCGGTTTCCCCGCCACGATCTGCACCTCGGTCAACGAGGTCGTCGTGCACGGCATCCCGGACGACAAGACCGTCCTGAAGGACGGCGACATCATCTCCATCGACGCCGGCGCCATCATCGACGGCTGGCACGGTGACGCGGCCTACACGGCGTTCGTGGGCACCGGTCACGCTCCGGAGCTGATCGAGCTCTCCCGGGTGACCGAGGAGTCGATGTGGGCCGGTCTCGCGGCCATGAAGCAGGGCAACCGGCTCGTCGACATCTCCCGCGCCATCGAGACGTACATCCGCCGCCAGCCGAAGCCGGGCGGCGGCAAGTACGGCATCGTCGAGGACTACGGCGGCCACGGCATCGGCACCGAGATGCACATGGACCCGCACCTGCTGAACTACGTCGAGCGCCGCCGCGGCAAGGGCCCCAAGCTGGTTCCCGGCTTCTGCCTGGCCATCGAGCCGATGGTCTCCCTGGGCACCCCGCGCACGGAGGTCCTCGAGGACGACTGGACGGTCATCACGACGGACGGTACGTGGTCCTCGCACTGGGAGCACACGATCGCCCTTACGGAGGCGGGTCCGCTGGTGCTGACGGCCCCGGACTGCGGTAGGGCCAAGCTCGCGGAGTACGGCGTGACGGTGGCTCCGGACCCGCTGGGCTGAGGTCCGCAGGGCCGGGGCGGGCGCCTCTCGCAGCAGGTCCCCGGCACCGTGGGCTGTGCCCACCCGTGCCGCCCTGCGGCACGCCTGCCCACAGCGGTAGCTGCAGCGGCGGCGGTGCGTGGGCCAGGAGGGAGGGTCCTTGCTTAAGGATCTTGCCCGTGGGGCAGACTTTCTCGATTCGTCTTTCCGAGTGCACTGACGTAGACTGACGCGTCGGCTCTCGTGCATCCGTGTGTCCGTATACGGAGATGCGGAAGTACACAGCCGATCAAGGTAGTCGATTCGAAGGGCGAAGCGTGGCCAAGAAGCAAGGTGCCATCGAGATCGAAGGCACTGTCGTCGAGTCTCTTCCGAACGCCATGTTCAAGGTGGAGCTCCAGAACGGCCACCAGGTCCTGGCACACATCAGCGGCAAGATGCGCATGCACTACATCCGCATCCTCCCTGACGACCGGGTCGTGGTGGAGCTGTCTCCGTACGACCTGACGCGTGGCCGGATCGTCTACCGGTACAAGTAGATCTTGCCCGCATCCCGCTCGCGCGGGGTGGTGGCACTGACCCGGAGAACCTCACCCAATGAAGGTCAAGCCGAGCGTCAAGAAGATCTGCGACAAGTGCAGGGTGATCCGCCGTCACGGCCGGGTCATGATCATCTGCGACAACCCGCGCCACAAGCAGCGCCAGGGCTGACGCACGACTGCAGTTCGCAGATTTTCGCGCGACGCAAGTAAGTAGATACGCAGGACCCGTCCCTCTTCAGTTCCTTTGGTGGTGGAGGGCGACACCCCCGGTCGGAGGCCGGGGACCCAGTTCGTACCAACCCTTTTGAGAAGGGGACGGCGGCTGGGAGTGGTTCTGCTGAAGACCTCCGAAGAATCAACAGGAGCCATGAATGGCACGCGTTGAAGGCGTTGACCTCCCGCGCGACAAGCGTATTGAGGTTGCCCTCACCTACGTGTTCGGTATCGGCCGCACGCTGGCCCAGCAGACGCTGGACGCCACCGGTGTGGACCGCAACACCCGCGTTCGCGACCTGACCGAGGAAGACCTCGTCAAGATCCGTGAGTACGTGGACGCCAACGTCAAGACCGAGGGTGACCTCCGTCGCGAGATCCAGGCCGACATCCGCCGCAAGGTCGAGATCGGTTGCTACCAGGGTCTCCGTCACCGTCGTGGTCTGCCGGTCCGCGGTCAGCGCACCAGCACGAACGCTCGCACCCGCAAGGGCCCGCGTCGCGCCATCGCCGGTAAGAAGAAGCCGGGCAAGAAGTAGTCCTCGCTCAGCGGTCTATCGACAGCTGACGCTGCAGGACCGACCACCTCCCGTAGGAGTTATAGATGCCCCCCAAGGGTCGTCAGGGCGCTGCCAAGAAGGTGCGCCGCAAGGAAAAGAAGAACGTCGCCCACGGGCACGCTCACATCAAGAGCACGTTCAACAACACGATCGTGTCCATCACGGACCCGACCGGCAACGTGATCTCGTGGGCCTCCGCCGGCCACGTCGGCTTCAAGGGCTCGCGCAAGTCCACGCCGTTCGCCGCGCAGATGGCTGCCGAGTCGGCTGCCCGTCGCGCCCAGGAGCACGGCATGCGCAAGGTCGACGTCTTCGTCAAGGGCCCGGGTTCCGGTCGTGAGACCGCCATCCGCTCCCTGCAGGCGACCGGCCTCGAGGTCGGCTCGATCCAGGACGTGACGCCCACGCCGCACAACGGCTGCCGTCCGCCCAAGCGGAGGCGCGTCTGACCTCAGGTGCGTTACGCATCTGTGGTCTCGGCCGTCTTTCGGCTTGAAGGGCTTCGGGCGACCCGCGTCTTTTCGGACGGGTCGCCCGTACCCTTGTAATGAATCAGGGCATCAAATAGTGGGTGCCCCTGAACTGAAGGAATCACTTCATGCTGATCGCTCAGCGTCCCTCGTTGACCGAAGAGGTCGTCGACGAGTTCCGCTCCCGGTTCGTCATCGAGCCGCTGGAGCCGGGCTTCGGTTACACCCTCGGCAACTCCCTCCGCCGCACCCTGCTCTCGTCGATCCCCGGCGCTGCTGTCACCAGCATCCGCATCGATGGTGTCCTGCACGAGTTCACCACCGTGCCGGGCGTCAAGGAAGACGTCACCGACCTCATCCTCAACATCAAGCAGCTGGTCGTCTCCTCGGAGCACGACGAGCCCGTCGTGATGTACCTGCGCAAGCAGGGCCCGGGTCTGGTCACCGCCGCCGACATCGCGCCCCCGGCCGGTGTCGAGGTGCACAACCCCGACCTGGTCCTCGCCACGCTCAACGGCAAGGGCAAGCTGGAGATGGAGCTGACCGTCGAGCGCGGTCGCGGCTACGTCTCCGCCGTGCAGAACAAGCAGGTGGGCCAGGAGATCGGCCGTATCCCGGTCGACTCCATCTACTCGCCGGTGCTCAAGGTCACGTACAAGGTCGAGGCGACCCGTGTCGAGCAGCGCACCGACTTCGACAAGCTGATCGTCGACGTCGAGACCAAGCAGGCCATGCGTCCGCGCGACGCCATGGCGTCGGCCGGCAAGACCCTGGTCGAGCTGTTCGGTCTGGCGCGCGAGCTCAACATCGACGCCGAGGGCATCGACATGGGCCCGTCCCCGACGGACGCCGCGCTCGCCGCCGATCTGGCGCTGCCGATCGAGGAGCTCGAGCTCACCGTTCGCTCGTACAACTGCCTCAAGCGTGAGGGCATCCACTCCGTGGGTGAGCTCGTGGCCCGCTCCGAGGCGGACCTGCTCGACATCCGCAACTTCGGTGCGAAGTCGATCGACGAGGTCAAGATGAAGCTCAACGGCATGGGTCTTGCGCTGAAGGACTCGCCTCCCGGCTTCGACCCGACCGCTGCCGCCGACGCCTTCGGCGCCGACGACGACGCGGACGCGGGCTTCGTCGAGACCGAGCAGTACTAGTCGCCTCCGGCGGGGTGGGCGGATTCTTCCGGCTGCCCCGCCGTTGCGGCTGAGCCCTTGTCCTCAATCGCCGGACGGGCTCAAAAAGACTTCCTGCGGGGCAGCCGCCTCACAGGCACTGACACCGGTACCTGATACGGCCGGTGCAGCGATGAAGGAGAAACACCATGCCGAAGCCCACCAAGGGTGCCCGTCTGGGCGGCAGCGCCGCGCACGAGAAGCTCCTGCTGGCGAACCTCGCCAAGCAGCTCTTCGAGCACGGCCGCATCACCACCACCGAGGCGAAGGCCCGTCGCCTGCGTCCGTACGCGGAGCGTCTGGTCACCAAGGCGAAGAAGGGTGACCTTCACAACCGCCGCCAGGTGCTGTCCGTCATCACCGACAAGAGCATCGTGCACACGCTCTTCACGGAGATCGGCCCGCGCTACGAGAACCGCCCGGGTGGCTACACCCGCATCACCAAGATCGGTAACCGTCGTGGCGACAACGCGCCCATGGCGATCATCGAGCTGGTGGAGGCCCTGACCGTGGCCCAGGAGGCCACCGGTGAGGCCGAGGCCGCCACCAAGCGTGCGGTCAAGGAAGACAGCCTCAAGAAGGACGCGCCCGTCGAGGACGCGCCGGTCGAGGCCGCCGAGGAGTCCAAGGACGCCTGAGGCACTGCCTTGCTGTGAGCGGGTCCGCCCTTCGGGGCGGGCCCGCTTTCGCATGTACGTGGCGCTGAGAGGATTGCGGTGTGAGTGATGAAGTAGAGCCCGGGTTCGTGCGGGTGCGGCTGGATCTTTCGTACGACGGCAGGGACTTCTCCGGCTGGGCCAAGCAGCGGCAGGGGCAGCGGACCGTCCAGGGCGAGATCGAGTCCGCGCTGCGGACCGTGACGCGGTCGCAGGAGACGTACGAGCTGACCGTCGCGGGGCGCACCGACAGCGGCGTGCACGCGCGGGGGCAGGTCGCCCATGTCGATCTGCCGGAGAGTGTGTGGGCCGAGCACAGCGAGAAGCTGCTGCGCAGGCTCGCGGGGCGGCTGCCGCATGACGTGCGGGTGTGGCGGGTCGCCGAGGCGCCCGCCGGGTTCAACGCCCGGTTCGCGGCCGTGTGGCGGCGGTACGCCTATCGCGTGACCGACCATCCCGGTGGGGTCGACCCGCTGCTGCGGGGCCATGTGCTCTGGCACGACTGGACGCTGGACCTCGACGCGATGAACGCGGCCGCCGAGCGGCTGATCGGCGAGCACGACTTCGCCGCGTACTGCAAGCGGCGCGAGGGTGCCACGACCATTCGCACGCTGCAGGAACTGCGGTGGGAGCGGCGGCCCGACGGCATCTTCGAGGCCACCGTGCGGGCCGACGCGTTCTGCCACAACATGGTGCGGTCGCTGGTCGGCGCCATGCTCTTCGTCGGGGACGGGCACCGGCCCGTGGAGTGGCCGGAGAAGGTCCTCAGGGCGGGGGTGCGGGACTCCGCCGTGCACGTCGTGCGGCCGCACGGACTGACGCTGGAGGAGGTCGGCTACCCCGCCGACGAGCTGCTCGCCGCGCGCAGCAAGGAGGCGCGCAACAAGCGGACGCTGCCCGGGGCCGGGTGCTGCTGAGCCCCGGCCGGGTGCTGGGCCGGGGCCGTCGTCCTACTGCTGCGGGGCCTCGGCCGCGGCCGACGCCTGGGCCTCGCCCCGCTGGTTGATCCGCTGGAAGGCGAAGCGGGCGAGGTCGTCGCCCGCGCCGTACGCCTTGCGGTCGCCCGTCGTCACGTCCTTGCCGCTGGTGTAGCCCGTGGTGGTGAAGTAGGCGTAGCGGCCGTAGGCGTTGTAGGTGCCGCGGCACACGCCCGTGCGGCAGAAGGCGGGCACGCCCTTGCCGGACAGCGAGTTCACGAGGCCCTTCTTCACCTGGTCCTTGGTCTTCTCGGCGTCGGCTGCCGTGTCGAAGACGGCGACGCCGATGGTGATCGCGACGCCGTCCCTGATGTAGCTGGCGCGGATCAGGCGGGTGCAGTCGTTCTTGGCGAGGACCGCGCCGAGGGCGGACTGGGTGACGGACGTGCACTTCGTGGTGGAGTCGGTCGCGCCCTTCTTGTAGAGGCGCTCGCCGGTCCGCCAGGACTTGCCGGGGAACATGCCCTCGGGGGTGAGCGGCGCCTTGTCCTTCTTGGCGCTGGCGATGAAGTCCTTGGGGTCCGGCGGGGGCGGCGGCGTGGTCGCCTCGAAGGAGGGTTCCGAGTCCTTGCTCGCGCCGGGGATGTCCGCGGCCGACGGCAGCTCGCTCGCCGGTTTGTTCGACGCGGAGGTGTCGTCGCTGTTCGCGGAGACGACGGTGATGGCCACGGCGGCCGCGATGCCGATCGTCGCGAAGGCTCCGCCGCCGATCAGCAGCCATTTGCGGCGGCGGGTGCGCGCCTCGGAGGCCTCGGCCAGTGCCGCCCAGTCGGGCGTGGGCCCGCCGCCGGGTCCGCCCGTTCCGCCCGGACCCCACTGAGGTCCCCCTTGCCCAAAGCTCATGGGGCGCATCTTAGACGGGCTTCCCGGGATGTTGAGCGGGGGTTGCGTGGGGTGCCCGGCCTAGCCTGAGGCCTATGAATTCGGGCAAAACGGCGTTTTGTGGATGGTGGTTGCGGCCGGCCGAGTCATACGTCCGGTGGGTGCTCGGGGTGGTGCTCGTCGCCGCGGTCGTCAGGGTGGGGCTGCGCGTGCCGGACGGCGGGATGGACAACGCGATCGTGGTGCGGGCCGCCGAGGCCTGGCTGGACGGTCGTTCGCCCTATGCCGACCGGCACTTCCTCTATCTCCCGGGCGCCGTGCTCGCGGCCCTGCCGCAGGCGTTGCTGCCCGCGGACGTGGTGCGCTTCCTCGTCCCCGCGGCGGTGACCGCGGGCCTCGTCGGGGGGTGGGGGTGCGCCCTGCGCATCTACGGGGTGCCCTTGCGCAGTCGGTTCGCGGCGTACGGACTGCTCGGGCTCGCGCTCGGCTTCGCGCCCTTCGGGCACCTGGTCGAGCTCGGCAACTGGACGGTGGGCTCCGCGGTCGCGCTGCCGCTCGC
>NZ_LIPN01000088.1 GCF_001418325.1 Streptomyces atriruber
GTGAACGGGTGGGTGGGAGTCGGGTGCCGGGGAGTGGTGGGGACCGAGGGATTTCGGCGTGCGGGCACGCGCCGGGTGCGTGGGCGGAGAGTGTGACGTTCGCCTCGCAGAGGCGGGACCCGACGGGCCTTGGCCGCGTAGTTACCGGCAAGTAGGGTGGAGTCGGAAGCGCGCCGCCAGGCGCACCGCACCCTGGAGGAGAGCCATCGTGCCTCGTACCGTCAGGGACGTCGTCTTCGTGGACGGCGTCCGCACCCCGTTCGGCAAGGCGGGCCCGAAGGGCATCTACCACGAGACCCGTGCCGATGACCTCGTCGTGAAGGCCATCCGGGAGCTGCTGCGCCGCAACCCGGACCTCGACCCCGCCAAGATCGACGAGGTCGCCATCGCCGCGACCACGCAGATCGGCGACCAGGGTCTGACGATCGGCCGCACCGCAGGCATCCTCGCCGGGCTGCCGCAGTCCGTGCCGGGCTACTCCATCGACCGCATGTGCGCCGGCGCCCTGACCGCCGTGACGTCCGTCGCGGGCAGCGTCGCCTTCGGTGCGTACGACATCGCCATCGCCGGCGGCGTCGAGCACATGGGCCGCCACCCCATGGGTGAGGGCGTCGACCCCAACCCGCGGTTCGTGAGCGAGAAGCTCGTCGACGAGTCCGCCCTGTTCATGGGCATGACCGCCGAGAACCTGCACGACCGGTACCCCACGATCACCAAGCGGCGCGCCGACGAGTACGCCGTGCGCTCGCAGGAGAAGGCCGCCAAGGCGTACGCCGACGGCAAGATCCAGGCCGACCTCGTGCCGATCTCCGTACGACGGACCAACGAGGAGGCCGGTGAGACCGGCTGGGGTCTCGCCACCGCCGACGAGCCGATGCGCCCGGGGACCACCCTGGAGAGCCTCGCCGGGCTGAAGACGCCGTTCCGTACGCACGGACGCGTCACCGCCGGCAACGCCGCCGGTCTCAACGACGGCGCCACCGCCTCCCTCATCGCCTCCGAGGAGTTCGCGCGGGAGAACGGCCTGCCGGTCAAGATGCGGCTGGTCTCGTACTCCTTCGCGGGTGTCGAGCCCGAGGTCATGGGCTACGGCCCGATCCCGGCCACGGAGAAGGCACTCGCCCAGGCGGGCCTGTCCATCTCCGACATCGGTCTCTTCGAGATCAACGAGGCCTTCGCCGTGCAGGTGCTCGCCTTCCTGGAGCACTACGGCATCGCCGACGACGACGCCCGCGTCAACCAGTACGGCGGCGCCATCGCGTACGGCCACCCGCTCGCCTCCTCCGGCGTACGCCTGATGACGCAGCTGGCGCGGCAGTTCGAGGAGCAGCCGGAGGTCCGCTACGGCCTCACGACCATGTGCGTCGGCTTCGGCATGGGCGCGACGGTCATCTGGGAGAACCCGAACCACAAGGACGCCGGAGGCGACAAGTGAGCACCACGACCACTGAGCTTCTGAAGGGTGCGGCCGAGCTGTTCCCGGACGAGGTCGTCACGCAGGCGCACGTACGCCACCTCGACCTGCCGCAGGGTGCGGGCCGCTTCGCGCTCATCACCCTCGACAACGGCTTCGACCACACCAAGCCGACCACCTTCGGCCCGGGCTCGCTGGCGAACCTGAACGCCGCGATCGACCAGGTCGAGAAGGAGGCGGCCGAGGGCACGATCGTCGGCGTCGGCATCACCGGCAAGCCGTTCATCTTCGCCGTCGGCGCCGACCTCAAGGGCGTCGAGCTGCTGAAGCACCACGAGGACGCGCTCGCCATCGGCAAGGGCGGCCACGAGGTCTTCAAGCGGCTCTCCGGGCTCGCCGTGCCGACCTTCGCGTACTACAACGGCGCCGCGATGGGCGGTGGCGTCGAGGTCGGTCTGCACTGCTCCTACCGCACCGTCTCCAAGGCGCTGCCCGCGTTCTCGCTCCCCGAGGTCTTCCTCGGCCTGGTCCCGGGCTGGGGCGGCTGCGCGCTGCTCCCGAACCTGATCGGCGCCGACAAGGCCGTCTCGGTCATCATCGAGAACTCGCTGAACCAGAACCGCCAGCTCAAGGGCAAGCAGGTCTTCGAGCTCGGCATCGCCGACGCCATCTTCGAGGGCGCTGACTTCCTTGAGCAGTCGCTGATCTGGACCGCGTCGGTCCTCAACGGCTCGACCGAGGTCGTCCGTCCCGAGATCGACCGCGGCGAGGGCTGGGACGCCGCCGTCGCGCGCGGCCGTGCCATCGCCGACTCCAAGGTGCACGGCGCCGCTCCGGCCGCCTACCGCGCCCTGGAGATCATCGCGGCCGCCAAGGACGGCGACCTGCAGCAGGGCTTCGACGCCGAGGACGTCGCGCTCGCCGACCTGATCATGGGCGGTGAACTGCGCGCGGGCATCTACTCGTTCAACCTCGTGCAGAAGCGCGGGAAGCGGCCCGCCGGTGCGCCCGACAAGAACCTGGCGCGTCCGGTCACCAAGGTCGGCGTCGTCGGCGCCGGTCTGATGGCCTCGCAGCTCGCGCTGCTCTTCCTGCGCCGCCTGGAGGTGCCGGTCGTCCTGACCGACATCGACCAGGAGCGCGTGGACAAGGGCGTCGGCTACGTCCACGAGGAGATCGACAAGCTCCTCCTCAAGGGCCGCGTCAACCAGGACAAGGCGAACCGCCTCAAGGGTCTGGTCTCCGGTGTCCTGGACAAGGCCGAGGGCTTCTCCGACGCCGACTTCATCATCGAGGCCGTCTTCGAGGAGATCGGCGTCAAGCAGCAGGTGTTCGCCGAGGTCGAGGCGGTCGCCCCGGCGCACGCGATCCTCGCCACCAACACCTCCTCGCTGTCGGTGTCCGAGATGGCGTCGAAGCTGAAGCACCCCGAGCGGGTCGTCGGCTTCCACTTCTTCAACCCGGTCGCGATCCTGCCGCTCCTGGAGATCGTGCGGGGCGAGCGGACCGACGACGCCTCGCTGGCCACGGCCTTCGGTGTCGCCAAGAAGCTGAAGAAGACCGCTGTTCTGGTCAAGGACGCCCCGGCGTTCGTCGTGAACCGCATCCTCACCCGCTTCATGGGCGAGATCCAGAACGTCATCGACGAGGGCACCCCGGTCGCCGTCGCCGAGAAGGGCGTCGAGCCGCTCGGCCTGCCGATGTCGCCGCTGGTGCTGCTCGAACTGGTCGGCCCGGCCATCGGTCTGCACGTCTCGGAGACCCTGAGCCGCGCCTTCCCGGAGCGCTTCACGGTGTCCCCGAACCTCGCGGCCGTCGTCAAGGCGGGCAAGCGCGGCTTCTACGTGTACGACAGCGGGAAGCCGGAGCTCGACCCGGAGGTCGCCGCCCTCCTCAAGCAGGGCGACTCCGTCCTGACCGAGGAGCAGGTCCGCGACCGCGTCCTGGACGCCGTGGCGCAGGAGATCGGGCTCATGCTCGACGAGGGCGTCGTCGCCGAGGCCCAGGACATCGACCTCTGCCTGATCACCGGCGCGGGCTGGCCCTTCCACCTGGGCGGCATCACGCCGTACCTGGACCGTGAGGGCGTCAGCGAGCGGGTGAACGGGAAGCGGTTCCTGGCGCAGGGCGTGGCGAGCGTCCCGGCGTAACACGCGGAGCAGCGCAGGCGGGCCGTACGGGAGTTGTCCCGTACGGCCCGCTTTCGTGCTGCTCGGAGCCGGATCAGACCCGGATCCACGCCTCCAGCGCAAGGCCCGCCTCGGCCTTCTGCCGCGCGAGGCGCAACGTTCCGTCGAGGCCGACGGCCGCCATGACCACCCGGCCGTTCGCGTCGAGCGCCAACGACGGGGAGCCCAGGCACGGTTCGCCGGTCTCGGCCCACCACAGGCCCGCCCCCTCGTCCTCCGTGGGGAACGCGGCGAGCGCGGGTCGGCCCGTGCTCGTGCGGTGCGCGAGGACCGTGCAGTCGTGACCGTCGACTGTCGTCCGGACGGCCGCCGTGGGTCCGGGGCCGGGACTGCCGCCGAGGGGCAGCGCCGGGCCGCCGCTCGCCGGGTGGTGGGCGAGGACGCCGTCGCCGAGTGCGTCGGCCGCGTAGTACGTGAGGCGGTCGGGGCCGGTCTCCAGGGCCGTGCCCGAGCCGGGGGCCGGGGCGAGCGGGACGTCGTCGGTGCGCTGCAGTTCGCCGCCCTGCTTCTCCTGGGCCCAGCGCAGCGTGGCCTTGCCCGCGGGGGCGAGGACCTCGATCCGGCCGGTCGACGTGGCGACCGCGACCGTGCCGTCCAGGGTGTCGCGGACCTTGAAGTCCTTCCACCCCTCCCACTTGCCGCCCTTGCCCTCGCGGCGCATCCGGACGCTGCCCACCGCGTCCCGCACGAAGACGTGGACGGTGCCCGCGGCGTCCACCGCGGCGGCGGGCGCCCCGAGGTGCGGGGCGCGCTCGACGAGCTTGGTGTGCGGGTTGCCGAGCGAGCGCCAGTCCATGAGCGGCCGGCCCGACTGGTACTGGATCGAGTGCACGATGTCGACGACCGGCTTGCCGGGCTCACCCGGCTCCCCCGCGGCGCCCGGGCGCTCCCTGCGGCCCAGGAAGTGCACGTATCCGTCGGCGCCCTGGGCGAGGGTGAGATAGGTCAGGTCGGGCGCCTCGAAGAATTCGGGGCCCACCCAGTCGGGTCCGCCCGGCCTGGCCTCCGTCCAGCGCAGGAGGCCTCCCTCGGCGCGGGCGTAGGCGGTGAGCCGACCGTCACGGCCGCGCAGCAGCCAGCGGGCGGTCTCGGGGGCACCGGTGCTGGTGGACCTCGACGGCATGACTCGGCGCCAACCCTTCCACATTCACGGACGCACAGTGTTCTGCCCATTAGTTTACGTTTGCCGCATGAGAACTCTCGTCGTCGATGCCGCGAACGTCGTCGGGTCCGTGCCCGACGGATGGTGGCGCGACCGCCGCGGGGCCGCCGAGCGGCTGCGGGACTCGCTCGTCCCGTACGCGACGGACGGCCTGCCCGGCCATCCGGGGCCGCTGGAGGTCGTCCTCGTGGTCGAGGGCGCCGCGCGCGGTGTGGAGTCCGTGCCCGGCGTACGCGTGGAGAGCGCGTCCGGCAGCGGCGACGACCGGATCGTGGAAGTGGCCGCCGGGGCGGCGGGGCGGCCCTGTCTGGTCGTCACGGCCGACCGTGAACTGCGCCGCCGGGTGGGCGAGACGGGGGCCGAGTGCGCCGGCCCCCGTACCGTGCGCCCCTGACCCCCGCCGCGGACGTGCCTCAGAGCCGCTTCGCGCTGCGCAGCGTGGACGCGTAGTAGCCGTTCCCGTCGAGGCGCGACGTGCCGCCCTTGTCGCCGATCGTCGGGCCGTTGACCTCCTCGCGGCTGGAGATGAAGATCTTGTGGCCGTCGGCGTCGTGGCCGAGGAAGATGCCGACGTGGTCCAGGCGGTCCTTGGTCCGGTTGTCCAGCTTGAAGAAGACCAGGTCGCCCGGCTGGACGACGTCGATCGACTTGGGGCGGTCGGCCGCGCTGACGCCCTTGAGCTTGATGACGTCGGTGCCGACCTTGCCGCGCGCCATGCCGTTGGCGGTGCGGGGCAGGCCGTCACCGGCCTTGTCGGAGGCCATCAGCGGATAGCGGGCACGGTAGCCGAAGACCGTGCGGATGAATCCGGAGCAGTCCATGGAGCGGGCCCGCAGCGTCTCCGGCTGGATGGTGGTGCCGTCGCGGAACGTGTACGGGATGCCGAGGTAGTCGAAGAAGTCGGACTCCTCCAGGCGCAGGTCGTTGCCCGAGCTGCCGTTCGGGTTCAGCGGGCCGAAGTTGGCGTCGCCCGCGTACGAGATGCCCTCGTCGTCCTTCTTGACCGGGGCGCCCTCCACGTACTGGAACGCCATCGCGAAGATGTCGTCCTGCTCGCTGCCGGAGAACTCCTTGTACCAGTCCTTGAACCACTTCTCCTTCTCCGCGCCCTCGCGCCAGGTCTCCGGCATCAGCCGCACCCAGTCGTTGGTGACGACCCGGGACTTGGTGTGGGTGGGCTCGGTGAAGGTGCGGCCCGGACCGGTCAGCGTCGCGGTGCGGGCGCCGTCCGTGAAGGTGGCGAGGACCTTGCCGCCCTCGGTGCGCAGGACGGAGCGGTCGGGGTGCTTCAGGCGCTCCCACTTCTGCTTGCCGCCCTCCTGCCCGGTGCTGTTGTGCAGCCCCGGGACGTCGGTGACGGCCTGCACCTTGGGCGTCCTCGCCTCCTCGTCCTTGCGCAGTTCCACGGTCAGATAGGTGCTGCCCGCGAGCAGGGCGAGCACGGTCACCGCGTGCAGGGCGGGACGTTTCTTCTTGGGCGGCATGAGTGGCTCCTGGAATCAGGCGGACGGCATGAAGCCGAGGAGGATCCCGGCGGTGAGGACGACGTAGGCCATGAGCGTCACCGAGCCCGTGGCGAGCAGGGTGGGGCCCTTGGGCTGGCGCACCAGCTGGTAGGCGATCAGGCCCGGGACGATGAAGCCGAGGGTCTGGTTGCTGTACATCAGCGGGAACTCGAGCGAGAGCACGATCATCACGGTGGCCTGGAGCACCACGCCGGTGAGGACGACCGCGGCGAACAGGCGCTTTCCGTAGAGGATCACGAACCGCTGCATGAGGAGCGTGCAGACGTAGGTGAGGACGGTGACGCCCACGACCATGGCGGCGCGCTGCAGGTCCTCGACGAGGGTCAGCGCGAGCCAGCCCGGCGTGATCATTCCGCCCGGCGAAAGGTTGGTCGTCAGATAGCAGACCAGGGAGAACAGCAGCCCGAGCGCGATGCCGACCGCGGCGATCTCGGGGGTGAGGACGGAGGGAATCAACGGGGCTCTCCTGGACTGTGCCACTGCTGGGGGTCGTCTGCGGCGTGCGGTACGGGCGGCACCCGCGGCTCGAACAGGCCGCGGGTTCTGGGGGGCTGGGGCTGCGGTTCCTGCGGCGCGTACGGCTCCTGGGCCTGCTGCGGGACGTACGCGTCGTACATCCCGTGGGTGCCGTAGGCGTCCTGGGGCACCGGGAGCGGCTCCGTGTAGCGCGTCTCGTACGCCTGCGGATAGTGCTGGTAGGGGTCGATGCGGGGCACGTACAGCTGCATCGTCTCGACCGGGTCGCCCGCGGGCGCCGCGGCCGCCTGCGCGGGCTCCTCGCTCTCGTCGGCGGGCAGTTCGGCGAGGTGCTCCAGGAGCAGCTCGCCCTGGCCGTGGATGTTGCCGATGGCGACGAGCGAGGAGTCGGGGCCGAGCTGCGCGAGCATCTGGCCCATGAACTCCTCGGGGTCGCGCCGGTCGCCGCCGAGGTCGACGGCGCGCGAGCGCCAGTCGGCCGGGATGGCGTCGATGGCGGACTTCGCGGGGTGGCCGATGACGAAGACCTTCTCCGGCTGCAGGTCGGGGATGATCTCGCCCATCTGGCCGTTGCGCTCGACGCGGTCGGGGCGGCAGTTGATGACGACGTTGAGCGGGCGGTGGATGGCGCCGAGGTCGAGCAGCTGGTTGATGTTCATCAGCGTCGACTCGGGGTCGTTGGCCGCGAAGACGTTGGCGAAGCGGAGCTTCTTGCCGTCCTCGGTGGCGTACCGCTCGACGGAGAGGACGCCGGGGTCCGGCGGGGCGTCGTACATGCCCTGCAGGGCGACCTCCCGGCCGACTCCGAGGAGCTCGGCGACCTTCAGCGCGATCGACACGTTCTCCTTGAAGGTGAACCAGCTGAAGCCGCGCAGCTCCTCGTCGGTCACCGTCTCGGGGTCGGCGTAGATCAGCTCGCAGTTCCGCGCGTCGGCCTCCTCCTTGAGGATGTCGAAGCGGTCCTTCTCCGCCGTGACGCAGATGCCGCCCTCCGGCATGGAGCGGGAGAGCGAGCGCGCCACGTCGTCGAGGGTCGGGCCCATCTCGGCGAGGTGGTCCTCACGGACGTTGCAGAGCACGCCGATCGTGGAGCGGATCAGCTTGGACTGGTTGATCTCCTGGAGTGCGGGCATGACCGCCATGCACTCGATGACCAGCGCGTCCGGGTCGTAGGCGGCGGCGCGCCGCACGATGCCGATCTGCTCGACGACGTTGGCGATCCCGAACTTGCGGTAGACGGGCTCCTCGGTGGCGTCGGGGTGGATGAAGCGGGCCGCGGTGCCGGTGGTCTTGGCGACCGTGTTGAGTCCGCCGCCGCGCAGCGCGCCCGCGCACAGGCGGGTGATGGAGGACTTGCCGCGGATGCCGTTGACGAGGACGCGGCTGGGGATGTGCTCCAGGTTGGCGAAGTGCCGCCGCTGTTCGACGACTCCGGCTGCCAGCAGGATGGCGCAGCACACCACGAGAACGGTGTAGAGGAAGAGCACGTCGGTTCAGTTCCTTCCGGCGAGCCCGGCCGTGGCGCCGTCCCGCTTGCGCTGCGTGCCCGTCGGCAGCTGTTGCCTGATGAGTTCGAGGCTGCGGGTGACGGCGCCGACCTCGTCGTGGTGGCGCGGGTAGAGGACGGTGCGGCGGTCGCCGTCGGCGAGCGCCTCCGCCTGGTCCGCGAGGTGCCGCAGCGGTCGTACGACGACGATGTGCAGCCAGCCCAGGCAGGCGGCGGCCGCGGTGATGCCGAGCATCCCGGCCAGGACCGTGCGGTTCTGGTAGGTGTACTCGGGGATGGCGAGGCCGGAGACGGGCTGCCAGCTGACGACGGTCCAGCCGAGCGCACGGGCCGCGCCGCCGCCGTCGAACGGGGCGGCCGCCGCGATCCTCAGGTCGCCGCTGTCGCGGTAGAGGATCCCCCTGGGCGTCACGCTCTGGTCCGGTCCCGTCTTCTCGGCGCTCTTCTCGGCGAGCTCTTCGAGACGGCCGCCGGGCAGGTCCTCGAACTCCAGGTAGCCGGTGTTGGCGCCGATCACCCGGTGCTTGCTGTCGACGACGCGGACCTCGCCGAGGCCGGGGCGCTTGAGCAGCGAGTTGAGGAACTCGATGCGGAACTCGCCCACCACGGCCGCGCCCTGCCGTCCCTGCATCTCGGCGGTGCCGATGATGACCGGTTCCTTGCTGCCCTCGTCGATGACGTGGATCAGCTGCGAGGAGGGGCCCTTGCCGGACGGGCTGCGGGGGTCGCCGCCCGCCCTGGCGAGGACCTTTCCGTCGGCGTCGAGGACGTACAGGGACTTGTAGCGGGTGTGCTGGTTGAGGGTGCTTTCGAGGACCTTCGTCATGTCCGAGGCCTCGGTGCGGTCGCCGATGAGGGAGGCGACCGAGGTGAGGTCGGCGTGGCCTTCGTTGAGGGCACGGCGGACCCGGTCGGTGAGGGTGTTGGTGCGCTCGCGCTGGTCGCTGACCATCTGCTGCGGTACGTCGACGGAGTCGCCGGCGCGGTTGAGCAGCAGCAGGAGCGGCGCGGACCAGGCGAGCAGCAGGACCGCGCAGACGGCGATGAGCGTGCGCGAGCCGAGGCCGCCGCGGCGGGCACGGCGCTCCTGGGGCGCCGCGGGTTCGCCGGTGAGCTGGCGGCGCAGGCGTTCGAGGGCGGCGCCGATGCGGGCGGCCTCGCCGTGGCGCGGCACGGAGACCGGTCTGCCGAGGTCGCCGCGGGTCAGGCGGCGGCCCTCCAGGAAGAGCCGGATCAGCGGGCGCTGCACGGTCCGCACGAGCAGGTAGACGGTGAGCCCGCCGATGAGCAGCAGGGCGCCCGCCGCGAACAGGCCGAAGGCGGAGTCGCTCTTCGCCGTCGGGTCCTCGGTGACCGGGACCATCGCGACGACGCTGAGGCCGAGCCGGGTGGCCGCGGTGGACTCGCCCGGCTCGGATCCCGCGAGGTTCGCGTATCCGGCGACGGCGCGCTGGCCGAGGTAGCGCTCGCCGGTGAGGCTGCCGCTGACGCCGGCGAAGCCGCCCGAGCCCGGCTCCTTGGCCATGATCGGGTGGGTGCGGGACTTCTTGGCTGCGGTGGCGGCGAACGACTTGAGCTGTCCGTCGGCCTGCTTGATCTCGGCGCGCTCGCGGTCGGAGTCGACCTGTTCGGGTCCGGGGATGCCGTCGGTGCTCAGGACGTCGCCGCCCTCGTCGACGACGGCGATGGCGCGGACCTTGCCGAGGCTGATGCCGGGGAAGCGCAGGCTGCTGGAGGCGACGAGGAGCTGCTGGGGCTGTCCCTTCCAGGTGAGCAGGGCGAAGGAGAGCAGCCGGGTCTCGCCGTTCTCCATGCGCACCATGCGCGGGGCGAGGCCGTCCTTCTCCGCGAGCCCGCCGCGGTCGATGGCGGTGAGCGGGAGGTTCTCCCCGCGGGCGGCGAGGAGCTTGCCCGAGGCGATCTCGACGACGGCGGTGCCCATCCACTTCTGGTAGACGCTGCCGATCTTGTCGAGGACGGCGTCCGCGGGGACCGGGTCGCCCGCGCTGAAGAGTTCGGCGCTGCGGGTCAGGTCGGTGACGGATTCGTCGATGGAGGCGCGCAGGGCGATGGCGCCGTCCTCGGCGAAGTGCTGCTGGGACGTCTTGACCGCTTTGGGGACGGCTTCCTGACCGGCCCTTCCGAGGGTGAGGGCGGTGATGCCCGCGAGTGCGAGGAGCAGGACCGACAGGACGGCGATGGGGGGACGTATGCCGCCCAGCAGAGACATGTCGGTCCTTCGGCGGACCTTGGGCCGCCGCTTCTGACGCGAAGCGGCCAAGGGGGGCTCCTCTCATGGAGTGACGCGGGGGGATAAAACTGGGGTGGAACGGAAGATCGAGCGGGGGGATCAGAGCGCACAGTGATGCACTCCGGAAAGGTCTGACACACGAGCCTCGGAGAGGGATGTGCGGAGTAAGTGAAATGTGAGCCAGATCGCGTCTACGGGGCGTTTAATCCTCGGTGCCGCAGACGGGCACCGCGCCCCGGAAGGCGGCGACTCACGACGTTCGCCCTGGTCAGCGCCGCCGTCCTCGCCCTCGTCCAGTGCGGTGGGGGCTCCTCGGGGGACGATGCCGGTGACGGTCCCGGGTCCCGGGACCACGGGAACCTCACGGAGCTCGTCGGCGCGTACACCGCCGGTTTCCACGCGGACAGCGGGTACCGCCGCCCCTCGCGCGCCGACCGGCGCACCGTCGCCGAGGGCGTCGGACTGCTCCTCGACGGCCGGCGCTCCCGGGCGGAGCGACGGCTGTCCGACGTGGACCTCACGGTGCGCACGGTCACCGACCGGGCCGCGGGGCGCCGGTACGCGGAGATCGCCGACCGCTCCGAGGACGGCACGGCCCCGCGCGGCTGGGGCCGCGTCTACATCGACCTCGACGCCCCGGTCCGCTGGTCCGTACAGGTGCCGCACCCGGTGGCCGACCGGAACACCGAACGGCTCGGCGCGGAGCTGATGCGCCGCTCCCCCGGCGGCGTCCTCGTGCTCGCGGGGGCGCACCGCGACGCGGGGCGCGGGGACGCGGCCGATGTCGCGCACCGCAAGGACACCGTGTTCCACGCGGTCTGCGACGAGCTCGTCCGCCGCGGTCTGCCCGGCCTGCAGCTGCACGGCATGACCGACGACGCGGCCCCCGAACACGACGTCGTCGCCTCCACGGGCCGGGGCAGGGAGGCCGTCACCGAGGGCCGCGCGCTCGCCGACGCACTGCGGAAACGGGACTACGACGTGTGCCGTGCCTGGGCGAGGCCCTGCCCGCTCGAAGGCCGCGACAACACCCAGGGGCGCTCCGCCGCGGCGCACGACGTGCCCTTCCTGCACATCGAGTTCGGACCCCGGCTCCGCGAGCGCCGCGGCGACGTCAAGTCGGTCGTGGGGGCACTGGCGACCGTCACGCGCACGTGGCAGCGGTCCTGAGGCACCCGCCGAGGCCGCCCCTCGGGGCACCGCGCGCGGGCCCCTCAGGGCACCGCCTGTGGCACCCGTGCGTACACCACCGCCCCTTCCGTCCGCGCCACCGGCTCGTACCCGACCGCGAGGATCCGCCGCAGTGACGGCACCCGTTCCGGTGCGAACGGCTTGCCCCGGGAGTCGTCGACGACGAGGGCGGGCGGGTGGCGGCGCAGCTCCTCGCGGAAGACCGGCCAGGCGCCGTCGACCGCGTACTTCTCCCCCACCTGGGGGCCGTTCCTGCCCCCGCTGTAGTTGGTGAGCAGCCCGGCCGTGAGGAAGCGGCTCGCGGGGGCGCGGTCGGCCAGCCAGTACGCCTCCGGGTGCATCCCCCAGAACAGCACCCGGTCGTCCGGGGCGGTGCGGGCCCTGACGGTCTCGGCGAGGCGCGCGGCGTGGGCCAGCTCGGGACGCGGCGCGAGCAGTCCCCACGCCAGGAACACTGCGCACGCGCACCCGGAGACGACGACCGCCCGCACCGTCCGCTCGCGCGGCAGGATCTGCAGGGCCGCCGCGCCCAGCAGGGCGAGCGGCGGCATGAGTTGCAGGTAGTAGTGGCCGAAGAAGTGGAATCCGAGCAGCACCGCGGCCACCGAGGAGGCGAGCCAGAGCCACAGCTCCGCGGCCCCGGTGCGGGCGATGCGCAGGACGCGTGAGACCGGCCCGACGATGCCCGCGCAGGCCGCGGCGAGGACGGCCGCGTTCATCAACCCCCGCCCGAGGACGTGCAGTTCGGAGCCGGTGAAGGAGGCGTACGCCCCCGATCCCGTCACCGTCCAAAACACGAAACCGGCGGGCGTCGTCAGCAGGGCCGCGGCAAGGACGGGCCCGCCGAGACCGGCCGCCAGGCGCCCCGCGTCCCGCCGGGCCGCCCCGTCCCGCCACAGCAGCCAGGCGACCGGGAGCAGCACCGCTCCCCCGGTCTGCTTGGCGAGGAACGCGCAGGCCACCGCGGTGCCCGCCGCTCCCCATCGGCGACGGTCGGCGCACCACATGGCGGCGGCCGTGCACGGCAGCATGAAGACCTCGAAGGCGGCGGCCTGGGCGTCCTCCGGATTGAGGCCGATGGAGATCAGGAGGTACAGCACACCGGCCGTGCGGCCCGCCCCGTCCCCCCAGCGGCGCCGGGCCAGCGAGACGAGGAGCACCGCAGTCAGGAGCTGCGCGGCCACCGCGAGCACCTTCAGCGGCAGGAGCGAGCCGTCGCCGAAGAGCGCGAAGGTGCCCGCGTACAGCCAGGGGACGAGCGGCGGCTTGCGGTCGACGACCGTGGTGTAGAGCTCGCCGCCGTGCGCCAGCATCTGCGCCTGGACGGCGAGATACCCCTCGTCGGGGTTCCACAGCGGCCACCGCAGGGAGGGCAGCCGGGTCACGCAGGCCAGGGCGGCGAGCAGCGGGAGCAGCCGGACCCAGTAGGGGCCCCGGACGCCCCCGTCGCCGACGTGCTCCCCGCGCGGACCCGGCACCCGGAGGTTGCGTACGGAGCGTAGTGACGCTGAGGTCGGCGCGAGCATACGGTGCACGCTATCCGGCCCCGCAGTCCCTACCGGATCGGGACATACGGGGCCGGAGGAGAAGGCTCGCCGAAGAGCGGGTGACTACCGTGCGTCGTCGGCGTGCGGGTCGCGCTGATGCAGACGGCTGTGCGAGCGTCCGTACACGAAGTAGATGACGACGCCGAGCACCATCCAGACGCCGAACCGCACCCAGGTCTCCGCCGGCAGGTTCAGCATCAGCCAGAACGACGCGAGGACCGACAGGATCGGCACGAGCGGCACCAGCGGGGTGCGGAAGGCGCGCGGCAGGTCGGGGCGCTGCCTGCGGAGCAGGACGACGCCGAGGGCGACCACGACGAAGGCGAACAGCGTGCCGATGTTGACCAGTTCGGCGAGCTCGTCGATGGAGGTGAAGCCCGCGACGACCGCCACGATCACCCCGAGCAGGATCGTCGAGCGGTACGGGGTGCCGAACTGCGGGTGGACCTTGGAGAACGTCTGCGGCAGCAGTCCGTCGCGGCTCATCGCGAAGAACACGCGGGTCTGGCCGAGCAGCAGGATCATGCAGACGGAGGTGAGTCCGACGGCCGCCCCGAAGCTGATCACGCCCGACCAGAACGGATGCCCGACGGCCTTGAAGGCGTCCGCGAGCGGCGCGTCCGTGGAGAGCTCGGTGTACTTCTGCATGCCGGTGACGACGACGGAGACCGCGACGTACAGGAGCGTGCAGATGAGCAGCGAGCCCAGGATGCCGCGGGGCACGTCGCGCTGCGGGTTGCGGGTCTCCTCGGCGGCGGTCGCGACGATGTCGAAGCCGATGAACGCGAAGAAAACGACGGCCGCCGCGGTGAAGATGCCCATCACGCCGAAGTTCGAGGGCGTGAACCCGAAGAGCAGCTGGACCAGCGGCGCGGTCATGCCGCCTCCGCCCTCGACGTGCTCGGTCGGCGGGATGAACGGGTCGTAGTTGGCGCCCGTGACGAGGAAGGCGCCGACGATGATGACCAGCAGCACCACGGTGACCTTGACGGCGACGATGACGTTGGTGACCCGCGAGGAGAGCTTCATCCCGGCGACCAGGATGCCGGTGAGGACGAGCACGAGGACGCTGGCCAGCAGGTCGAAGCCGAACTGGCCCTCGTGCGTGCCGCTCAGCGCCTGCGGCAGGTGCATCCCCGCGGTGTCCAGGAGCGAGCGCAGATAGCCCGACCAGCCGACCGCGACCACCGCGCAGCCGAGTGCCAGCTCCAGGATCAGGTCCCAGCCGATGATCCAGGCCGGGAATTCGCCGAGTGAGGCGTACGAGAAGGTGTACGCGGATCCGGCGACCGGCACCGTCGAGGCGAACTCGGCGTAACAGAGCGCCGCGAGGGCGCAGACGAGCCCGGCGACGACGAAGGCGAGGGCGACCGAGGGCCCCGCCGTCTCCTTGGCGATCTTTCCGGTCAGCACGAAGATGCCGGTGCCGATGATGACGCCGACGCCGAAGACCGTGAGGTCGAGGGCCGACAGCGACTTCTTGAGCGCGTGCTCCGGTTCCTCGGTGTCCTTGATGGACTGCTCGACGCTCTTCGTCCTGAAGAGGGTGCTGCTCACGGGCGTACCTCCCACGCTTGTCGTCCCCGACATGATCGAGAGGCCGGGTACCCCGTAAGCCCCGGGACGGGCCCATTCACGCGAATGGGCCGGTTCCACCACCCGTACAGGGTGTGCGGAACCGGCCCGTCGGCGGTGCGCGTTGACGTCAGTCGCGGGCGGGCTCCACCGAGTCCACCGCGGCGGCGGTGGTCCGCTCGTACCGGCCGTCGAGCTTGGCGACCAGGCCCGTCACCTGCCGGGAGATGTCCGGGGCGGTCAGGCCGATCTCGGCCATGATCTCCTTGCGGGAGGCGTGGTCGAGGAAGCGCGGCGGGATGCCGAAGTCGCGCAGCGGCACATCGACGCCCGCGTCGCGCAGGGCCTGCGCGATCGAGGAGCCGACACCGCCCGAGCGGGAGTTGTCCTCGACGGTGACGACGACGCGGTGCTGCTCGGCGAGCGGCGCCATGGCCTCGTCGACCGGCTTGACCCAGCGCGGGTCGATCACGGTCGTGGTGATGCCCTGCTTGTTCAGCAGGTCGGCGATCTCCAGGCACATCGGCGCGAGCGCGCCGACGGAGACGAGCAGGACGTCCGGCTTCTTCGTGCCCGCGTTCCGCAGCACGTCCATGCCGCCGACCTTGCCGACGGCCTTGACCGCAGGGCCGACCGCGCCCTTGGAGTAGCGCACGACGGTCGGGGCGTCGTCGACCTCGACGGCCTCGCGCAGCTGGAGGCGGACCTGGTCGGCGTCGCGCGGCGCGGCGATCCGCAGCGTCGGCACGCACTGCAGGATCGACATGTCCCACATGCCGTTGTGCGAGGCGCCGTCCGTGCCGGTGACTCCGGCCCGGTCCAGGACGAAGGTGACGCCGCACTTGTGCAGGGCCACGTCCATCAGGAGCTGGTCGAAGGCGCGGTTGAGGAAGGTCGCGTACACCGCGAAGACGGGGTGCAGGCCGCCGGCGGCCAGGCCCGCGGCGGAGACGGCCGCGTGCTGCTCGGCGATGCCGACGTCGTAGACCCGGTCGGGGAACGCGTCGGCGAACTTCTTCAGGCCGACCGGCTGCAGCATGGCCGCGGTGATCGCGACGATGTCCTCGCGCTCCCGGCCGAGCTTGACCATCTCCTCGCCGAAGACGGAGGTCCAGTCCATGCCGGAGGCGGCGATGGGCAGGCCCGTGTCCGGGTGGATGGGGCCGATGCCGTGGAAGTGGTCGGCCTCGTCCTCCTCGGCGGGCTGGTAGCCGCGGCCCTTCTCGGTGAGGCAGTGCACGATGACCGGGCCGCCGAAGCGCTTGGCGCGCTGCAGGGCGGACTCCAGGGCCTCGATGTCGTGGCCGTCGATCGGGCCGACGTACTTCAGGCCGAGGTCCTCGAACATGCCCTGCGGGGCGATGAAGTCCTTCAGGCCCTTCTTGGCGCCGTGCAGGGTCTCGTAGAGCGGCCTGCCCACGACGGGCGTGCGCTCCAGGAAGTCCTTCCCACGGGCCAGGAAGCGCTCGTAGCCGTCGGTGGTCCGCAGCGTCGCCAGATGGTTGGCCAGGCCACCGATCGTCGGGGCGTACGAACGCTCGTTGTCGTTGACGACGATGACCAGCGGGCGGTCCTTGGCGGCCGCGATGTTGTTCAGCGCCTCCCAGGCCATGCCGCCGGTGAGCGCGCCGTCACCGATGACGGCGACCACGTGGTCGTCCTTGCCGCGGACCTCGTTGGCCTTGGCCAGGCCGTCGGCCCAGCCGAGGACGGTGGAGGCGTGGCTGTTCTCGATCACGTCGTGGTCGGACTCGGCGCGCGAGGGGTAGCCGGAGAGGCCGCCCTTGCTGCGGAGCCTGGTGAAGTCCTGGCGGCCGGTGAGCAGCTTGTGCACGTAGCTCTGGTGACCGGTGTCGAAGAGAACCTTGTCCTGCGGGGACTCGAAGACGCGGTGCAGGGCGATGGTGAGCTCGACCACGCCGAGGTTCGGCCCGAGGTGGCCGCCGGTCTTGGCGACAGCGTCGACGAGGAAGCTGCGGATCTCTCCGGCCAGCTGGTTCAGCTCCTCCGGGCTGAGACGGTCCAGATCGCGCGGTCCCGTGATGCGGGTCAGCAGCGGCACCCGTGCCTCCTTGCAGTAGAGCTGAGATGTGCTGTTCGAGCGTTGCCGGGTCTGTCGAGTCTAATGTTCCACGGCTGAGGCACGCGTCCGGGAGGCGTTTTCTCCGGCCAAACGAAGATCCCCGCGCCCCTGAAAGGGGCGCGGGGCTGTGACATGTGCGGCTCCACCGCGCGGACGCGACCAGCCACGACGGACCGGCAGCCGGTGAACGCGGCTCAGGGGGACGCTACGCGCGACCCGCGGACTTCTGCGTGCGGCGCGAGACGGAGTCGATCACCACCGCCGCGAGCAGAACCGCTCCGGTGATCATGAACTGGATCTCGCTCGCCATGCCGAGCATGTTCAGGCCCTGCTGGATCGACTGGATCACCAGCATGCCAAGCAGCGCGGACCACACCTTGCCGCGGCCGCCGAAGAGGCTCGTGCCGCCGATGACCGCCGCCGCGATGACCATCATCAGGGTGTTGCCGCCGCCCAGGCTCTTCGTGGCGCCGCCGGAGAGGCTGGCGATGAAGAGGCCGCCGAAGGCGGCGAGCATGCCGGAGATGCCGAAGACGATGATCCGGACCCGGTCGACGTTGATGCCCGCGCGCCGCGCGGCTTCCGCGTTGCCGCCGACCGCGAAGACCTGACGGCCGAAGGTGGTGCGCCGGGCCACGAAGTCCGCGATCACCAGGACGGCGAGGAAGAGCACCAGGGCCAGCGGGAGGCCGCGGGCACCCTGCGGCTCGTTCAGCTCGTACGCCGCGCCGCCCGCCAGGACGGCCACCACGACCGTGCGCAGGACGATCTCGCTGACCGGCCGCGACGGGAGGTCGGCGGCCTTGCGGCGCTTGCTGTCGAGCAGCAGGGAGCCCGCGTACGCGATGATCGCGACGGCCGCGAGGCCGTAGGCCGCGCCCTTCTCCGCGAAGAAGTGCCCGGTCAGGTCCTCGACGACGCTGCCCTCGGGCGTGTTGATGCTGCCCTCGCCGCCCATCAGCCAGATCTGCAGACCGCTCCAGCCGAGGAAGCCCGCCAGGGTGACCACGAAGGCGGGCACGCCGATCTTGGCGAAAAAGAAGCCGTGGAGGCAGCCGATGACCAGGCCGGACAGGATGGCGATGAGGACCGAAAGCCAGTCGTTCAGCTCGTGCGTGACGCTCAGCACGGCCCACACGGCCGCGCCCATGCCCGCCACCGAGCCGACCGAGAGGTCGATCTCGCCGAGCAGCAGGACGAAGACGATGCCGACGGCCATGATGCCGAGGCCGGAGGTGAAGACGGCGATGTTCGCGAGGCTGCTCGCGTCCAGGAAGTGCTCGTTCTTCAGCTGGAAGATGATCGCGATGGCGATCAGGCCGACGACGACGGGCAGCGAGCCGAGCTCACCGCCGCGCATCTTGCGCTTGAACTCGGTCCAGTAGCCGGCCAGGCCCTCCTCGCGGACGAGCAGGCGGGGGTCGACCGCGGCGACCGGTGCGGCCGAGGGCTGGGCCTCGGGCGGCGCGTCGGACGGGGCCTTGGGGGTCTTGGCGAGGTCGCTCACTTTGCGTCCTCCTTCGTCGCCGTGGCCGTGCGCGCCTTGCGGCGGGTCACGGCGTTGTCCGTGGCGCCGGTGATGGCGGCGATGATCTCTTCGTTGGTGGTGTCGGCGACGGTGAAGGTGCCGTTGTTGCGGCCGAGCCGCAGCACCGCGACGCGGTCGGCGACGGCCTTCACATCGGCCATGTTGTGGCTGATGAGGATGACTCCGTGACCGCGCTCGCGCAGCCGCTCGACCAGGTCGAGGACCTGGGCGGTCTGCTCGACGCCGAGGGCCGCGGTCGGCTCGTCGAGGATGACGACCTTGGGGTCGCCGACCAGCGCACGGGCGATGGCGACGACCTGGCGCTGACCGCCGGAGAGCGCCGCGACCGGGATGCGGACGCTGGGGATGCGGATGGAGAGGGTGTCCAGGAGCTGCTTGGCCCGCTTCTCCATCTTGATCTCGTCGAGGACGGAGGCCGTCTTCAGCTCGCTGCCGAGGAACAGGTTGGCCACGACGTCGAGGTTGTCGCAGAGCGCGAGGTCCTGGTAGACGGTGGCCACGCCGAGGTTCTGGGCGTCGTGCGGGCGTCCGATGCGGACCCCCTTGCCCTCCCACTCGATGGTCCCGTCGTCGATCGGGTGAACGCCCGAGATCGTCTTGACGAGAGTGGACTTGCCGGCGCCGTTGTCGCCGACCAGGGCGACCACCTCACCGGTGTGGATCTCGAGGTCTACGTCCGTGAGCGCCTGGACGGCGCCGAACCGCTTGGAGACCCCGCGCAACGCCAGCACGGGCGTAGCGGACACGTGAATCATCTCCTTCGCCGCCTGACCGGCGGGGAATGGTGGTGCAGCAAGGGCAGGTCCGGTGCCCGCCCCCCGTTTGCGGGGCGGTGTGACGGGGCGGGCACCGGGCCGGTACTGGAAGCCGTCCCGCACGGGGGCCGGGGAGCGCTCTCACACGTCCATGGGCCGCGTCCCGTAGAGACGGATTTACCGCAAGCGGGAGCTACTTGATACCCGCGGCGTCGCACGCCTTCTTGTACTGGGCGGTGCAGATCTCGCTGACCTTGTAGACCTTGTCCTTGACGATCGTGTCCGCGACCTCGTCCTTGGTGATCGCCTGCGCGTCGTAGAGCTTGGCCGGGATGCCCTTGAAGTCACCGCTCAGCGAGTCGACCTTGCGGTCGGTGATCGCGTCGATGTCCTTGCCCTGCAGCAGGCGGACGGCGATCTCGGCGGTGGTCTCGGCCTCCGGCTTGATCTGCTTGTAGATCGTGTAGTCCTGGTCGCCGCTCAGCATGCGCTGGACGCCCGCGAGCTCGGCGTCCTGGCCGCCGACCGGAACCTTGATGCCGCGCTGCTTGAGGGCGGTGATCACGCCGCCCGCCATGCCGTCGTTGGCGGCGTAGACGCCCTGGATGCCGTCCTTGCCGAGCTTGTCGATCGCGGAGGCCATCTTGCGGTTCGCCTCGTCCGGCGACCAGTCCGGGATGTCCTGCTCGTACGCGATCTTCTTGACCTTCTTGTCGAGCACCGAGTGGGCGCCCTTCTTGAAGAAGGGGGCGTTCGGGTCGGTCGGAGAGCCGTTGATCATGACGACATTGGCGTCCTTGGCGTCCGAGCCGAGCGCCTTGACCATCGCGCCGCCCTGAAGGCGACCGATCTTCTCGTTGTCGTAACTGACGTAGGCGGCGAGCGGGCCCTCGGCGAGGCGGTCGTACGCGACGACCTTCACGCCCTGCTTGTCGGCCTGCTTGACCCAGGACTTGGTCGACTTGTAGTCCACCGCGTCCAGGATGATGACCTTGACGCCCTGGGTGACGAGGGCGTCGAACTGCTTCTTCTGGGTCTCGATGTCCTGGGCCGCGTTGTTGTACTTGACCTTGCAGTCCGAGCAGAGCTCTTCGATCTTGTCCTCCATGAAAGGACGGTCGAAGGTCTCGTAACGCGTGGTCTTGTTCTCGGGGAGCAGCAGACCGATGGTCTTGTTGTCGCCGCTGCCCTTGTCGTCGTCGTCGCCTGCCTTAC
Organism: Streptomyces atriruber; assembly: GCF_001418325.1. Lineage (GTDB taxonomy): Bacteria > Actinomycetota > Actinomycetes > Streptomycetales > Streptomycetaceae > Streptomyces > Streptomyces atriruber. Next base: position 20,442 of record NZ_LIPN01000088.1, read on the forward strand.
CGCATGCGGTCATGGCGAGTGCCATCGAAACCGCGGCCGTGCCTATGACGACGCGACGCGTCATTGCGTTCATGGTGGGGTGCCTCCCTGACGAGGCCGCGTCGTTGCGGCCGAGGTGGCTCGAAGTCAACTCGGCCGCCACACCAGCGTCAAGGAGTAAATCCTTAACGAGATGACAACGGTGCCATGCGTTATCTAAGTGAAGGCAGGTGCGCTCGCAGCCATCGTTCCGTCCAAAAGGGTCGAATCACCCATCTCGCTCAGTGCGAGGGCCAGCGCGCCGAGCACTTCGGCGCGTCCGCCAAGTGCCCCCGGCAGCACGGACAGTTGACGCGCGGCGCTCGGGATCGCATACCGCCCGACCGACTCCCTGATCGGCCCGAGCACCAGCTCCCCGGCCTCCGCGAGGTCACCGCCGAGCACGACACGGGAGGGGTTGAGGAGGTTGCAGAGATTCGCGACGCCGCTGCCGATGTGCCGCCCGACGTCGGCGATCACGCGCCGGCACCCCGGGTCCCCCTCGCGCGCGAGGCCGACCACGCGCTCCATGGTCAGGTCGGTGCCGTGACTGGAGGTGAGCAGCGGCAGGACGTAACGAGCGGCGGTGAAGGTCTCCAGGCAGCCGCGGTTGCCGCAGCGGCAGACCGGGCCGGACTCGTCGAGCGTGATGTGCCCGATCTCCCCCGCGGTGCCGCCGGGCCCGCGGTAGATCCGCCCGCTGATCACCAGGCCCGCGCCGACACCGCTGGCCACCTTGATGTACGCGAGGTCCTTGACGCCCCGGCCGCTGCCCCAGACCAGCTCGCCGAGCGCGCCGAGGTTGGCGTCGTTGTCGACGTGCACGGGCACCCCGAGGCGGCCGCCCAGCTCCTCGGCGGGCTTGGTCCCGGTCCAGCCGGGCAGGATCGAGGTGGAGCCGAGCGTGCCGGACTCCACGTCGATGGGGCCCGGCACGCCGAGCCCGACTCCGGCGATCTTCGTACGGTCCACTCCGGTGGCCTCGATGAGCCTGCTGACGAGCTGCTCGGCCCGGTCGAAGCCCTGCGCGGCGGACGCGTCGACGTCCAGCGGCTCGGACTCCTCGGCGAGCACCTGGTGGGCGAGGTTGCCGACCGCCACGCGCAGGTGCGTATGGCCGAAGTCGACGCCGATGACGATGCCCGCGTCACCGCTCAGGGAGACGCTGCGGGCCCGCCTGCCGCCCGCCGAGGTGGGCGTGACCTCGACCGTCCCGCCGTCCTTGAGCTCCCGGACGATGTTGGAGACCGTCGCGGCCGACAGGCCCGTCGTCCTCGCGATCTCCGCCTGCGTGAGCGACCCGGCGAGGCGCACGGCGCGTACGACCCGCTCGAGATTGGCCCGGTGCAGAGACGACTGCGACCCCGGAGTCTCCATTGACTCTCACCCTTTGCCCTCATTCGGGCGGCCCGTGGCCCCCCGTGACACCGGTCTCTGAAACGGGTACCGGGCCATGTACAAGTTGTGAACTCCAAACTCCGCTGAAGGAGCTGCCGCAGTCAAGTCGTTGACGGAAACTGGGACCTCTACCGAGTGGACTCCGCGGCCGCCTCGGCCTCCGTGCCGACGGGCCCCGCCACGGGGTCCACAGGCGCCTGCTCCCGCACCTTCCCCCGCATGCGTGACACCGCGACGCCGGACAGGCAGAGCAGACCGCCGAGGAGCGCGAGCCAGCCGGGAACCTCACCGAGGAACAGCCACGACATGAGGATGACGATCACCGGCACCGCGTACGTGGTCGAACCCATCTTCCCGGCGGTGCTGCGGGAGATGGCGTAGGCCCAAGTACTGAACGCGAGGGCCGTCGGAAACACACCGAGGTACACCACCTGTGCCGTCGCCGACGCCGGGGCCCGGCCCGCCTCCGACACGAACTGTCCGGCGAACGGCGAACACGCCACCGCTCCGGTGAGCGCACCGAACGTCGTCACCTGAAGAGGTGTGGCGTGCTTGAGCGTCGGCTTCTGCAGCACCACGCCGACCGCGTACACCACGGCGGCGACCAGGCACAGCAGCACGCCGAGGAGCGAGGAGCCGCCCCCGCCGGAGGTGGCGAACCCGACGACCACGGCGCCGGCGAACGACACCGCCATGCCGGCCATCAGCTTGGGCGGAAAGCCCTCCTTGAGCAGCCAGCCGCCGAGGAGCGCCATCAGGATCGGCCCGACGTTGACGATCATGGAGGCCGTACCGGCGTCCACTTCCCGCTCGCCCCAGTTCAGCGCGACCATGTACGCGCCGAACCACAGGGCTCCCGAGGTGACGATGCCGAGCCACGCCTCGCGGGGCGGTATCCCGCCGCGCCTGACCAGCAGGATGACGCCCAGCACGAGGGACGCCACCGCCAGTCGGCCGAAGGCGAGCGCGCCCGGCCCGAAGTGCTCGCCCGAGCTGCGGATCGAGATGAACGACGACGCCCAGAGCACCACCGTGACGGAGGCCGCCGCGAGCACGCGGCCACCGATCTTGTTCGTCTGCCCGGCGTCGCCGTCCACCACTGTTGTTCCCACCTGCCGGCTCACGATCGAATCCTCCTGGACATCACAGGGCTTGGGCCTGAGGTTGGGATTGGGGCTGTATTCGGGTTCCGGCCTGCCGTGCCGACGCGTTCGTCGGCAGCAGCAGTACGTAACGGAGTTCCTGACGGTACGCGGGAAGCAGTACCTGTGAGGTGACGGTGATCTCTTCCGCCGAGACGTGCGGGAGGCGCAGCCTGAAGCGGTGCCCCTGCCGGTAGGCGATGACGTTGAGGTCCTGGCCCCACAGGCTCCGGCACTCGTGGTCGTCGAGCACTTCGTCGAGGAGCGCGGCCAGCGGGCCCTCGCCCCGGCTCGTCACCAGGGCGAAGCGCAGCTGGGCCAGGTAGACGGCGGCGTGCGCGGGCCAGTCGGTGAGCTGCTCGCGCGCCTCGGCGGAGGTGAGGACCCAGCGCAGGAGATTGGCGCCGGGTTCGAGGACCCACGGGAACCAGGTGGCCATGGTCCCCGTGTGGTCGAGGATGTCCCAGGACCGGTCGACGAGGTAGGCGGGGAACTGCTCCTGGGTGGCGAGCAGTTCGGCGAGCGCGCACCGGGGCTCGCCGTCGTCGTGGGGGTCCGGAACGGCCGGGTCGGCGTGCGCGTGCACGTTTCCGTACAGGGCCAGGCGCTCGTCGGGACCGAGCGCCAGGGCTGCGGAGAGCCGCGTCAGCGCGTCGGGCGTGAGAGGTACACGGGCATCGCTCTCCAGATTGCGGTACCAGCGCTCGCTCACTTCCATGCGCTCGGCAACTTCTTTCTGGGGCAGCGGCTTGCCGCGCTGCAATTTCTTTCCGGCGGTGGCCCGCCAGGCACGCAACAGGTCCGGGAGCCTCGCGGTGTGGTGCACCACCTGGAATTACCTCTCAGTTGCGTCATACATGGGCACGAAAAGGAAACCGGCCCGCCAGCACAAGATCATCGCGGCTCAGCCCGCATACTACCGTCACCCAAGGAGCACTCAGTGTGATCTCCGGCACCTGTGCCTGGGGGTTCGTCGACGCACGGGTGCGGCAACGGGCCCCGTCCAACAACCGGCAAATATTTGCCGGTTGTGCCGACGAGCGGCAGATATTTGCCGCTTGACGGTGATCGATTTTGACTGGAAGCATCGTCGCCAGATGCCACGGAGAGCTTTTCCTCTTCCGTTTCGTGCCAAATTCCCACCCCCATGGAGAGTTATCCGTGCAGGCGGTCGACACCCTTTTGAAGCGGGCGTGCGAGAAATTCGCTGACGCGACCGCAATCACTTCTCCCACCGATTCGATGTCGTATTCCGAACTGCTGTCACGCGCACAGGAGGTGGCGGACGACCTGCGGGCGCGGGGCGTCGGCAGCGGTGACGTCGTCGGCATCCTCGGCAGACGCGGCGCGTCGGCGGTCGTGGCCGTCCTCGGCGTGTGGATGTCCGGGGCGATCGTCATGCTCGTGGACGACGCGCTGCCGGACGTGCGGCGCGAGACGATGCTGGCCGCCGGTCCGGCCCGGGCCACCGTCGACTGCTCGGACGGTCACCGGATCGCTCTGCGGCCCGCCGCCCCGGAGAAGGACGGCACCGCGGCGGCGGCCCCCGACAAGCTCAACCGAATCGACAGGCTCGACAACGAGGACTACGCCTATATCGCCTTCACCTCGGGATCCACCGGGAAGCCCAAGGCGATCGTCGGCAGTCACACCGGCCTGTCCGCGTTCCTGGAGTGGCAGTCGGGCGAATTCGGCATCGGCCCGCACGACCGATTCGCGCATCTCACCAATCTCTCCTTCGACGTCTGGTTCCGGGACGCCCTGACGCCCCTGATCTCGGGGGCCACGCTCTGCGTCCCCGACGAGCGGCACCTCGACGCCGACGGAGTCCTGGAATTCCTGCGGAGCAACGGGATCACGGGCTTCCATCTCGTGCCCTCGCTCGCCAAGGTGTGGCTGTCCGGCTCCGCGCCGACCGAGCCGATATCCACCGTCCGCCACTCCTTCTTCGCGGGCGAACCGCTGGACGGCGCCCTCGTCGGCGCGTGGCAGGACCTCTTTCCCGACTGCCAGGTCGTGAACCTCTACGGGCCCACCGAGACGACGCTGGCCCAGCACTTCTACCGCGTCCCCCGGAATCCGGCCGCCGGAATCCAGCCAGTGGGCCGGAACCTTCCCCATGCGCGGTCCCATGTCCTGGACGAGAACCGGAAGGTGTGCCCGGACGGCACCGCCGGTGAGATCCACATCGCGGCCGACCACCCCTCGCACGGATACCTGGTCGACGGCCGGATGGTCTCGCCCTTCGTCGAGGTGGAGATCGGCGCGGAGCGCGTCGTCGCGTATCCGACCGGAGATCTCGGACGGCGCGGCCCCGACGGCGGCCTGGAGATCCTCGGCCGGGCGGACGACCAGATCAAGATCGCGGGCGTACGGATCGAGCTGCAGGAGGTCCGCTCCGCGATCCAGTCCCACCCGAGCGTCCGCGACGTCTTCGTCTGCGCCCAGGAGGACCGCTTCACCAAGGTCATCATCGCGGTCGTCGAAGGCGACGCGACGGCCGAGCGGGAGCTGCGCGACTACGTGGGCGGCCGCCTGATGAGCGTCATGCTCCCGTCGGCCTTCCTCTTCCTGCCCGAGCTGCCGAAGCTCCCCAACGGCAAGGTCGACCGCAAGGCGCTGTCCGAGGTCGCCCGGGTCCACGTCGAGGAGCGGGCCCGGCGCGCCGAGGCCGAGCGGGCCGCGGCGGCGCCGGAGGCGGGCCGCCCGGCGCGCCCGGTGGCCGAGCGGCTCGAACGCATCTGGCTCGACGTGGCGGGCGGCGGGGCGGGTTCCCTGACCGACCGCGAGGCCAACTTCTTCGACGTGGGCGGGACTTCGCTGACCATCGTGGTGCTCCACTCCGAGCTCCAGCGCGAGTTCGGCGTCCGCTTCCCGCTCGTACGCCTCTTCGAGCACGCGTCGTTCAACGCGCAGCGGCGCTTCCTCACCTCCGTGACGCAGGAGCCCCACGACCGCGCGCCGAGCGCCTCGGCGGCCACCGGCCGCGCCACGCGCAGCCGCGTGCTCTCCACCCGGCGCGCCCGTCGCCGCTAGCAACCCACTCCCGTACCGGACCAAGGATGAACATGGAAAGTGACGACGAGCTGATCGCCATCGTGTCGATGGAGTGCCGGCTGCCGCAGGCCGACGGCGTCGACGAGTTCTGGCAGAAGCTGGTGGACGGCGACAGCGCCGTCCGGGACCTCACCGACGAGGAGGTCGCCGCGGCCGGTGTGCCGGAGGGACGGCGGTCGCGCGCCGACTACGTGAAGCGGGCCGGGGTCATCGACGGTCTCGCCGAGTTCGACTCCACGTACTTCGGTTACTCCCCGCGCGAGGCGGACATCCTCGATGTCCAGCAGCGCCTCATGCTCGAGTCGTCGGTGTCGCTCCTGGAGCGCGCCAACATCGATCCGCAGCGCACCCGGCAGCGGATCGGCGTCTTCGCCGGTTCCGGGATGAGCACCTACCTCTTCGGCGCCCTGCGCCGCCGCGACCTGGTCGAGTCGCTCGGCGAGATGGTCATCCGGCACGGCAACGACAAGGACTTCCTCGCGACGCGGACCTCGTACAAGCTGAATCTGCGCGGCCCCAGCGTCAATGTGCAGACCGCGTGCTCCACCGGTCTGGTCGCCGTCCACTCCGCAGTGCAGAGCCTGCTCCTGAACGAGTGCGACGCGGCCATCGCGGGCGCCGTGCACGTGCGGCTGCCGCAGCACGCCGGATACCGGTACCAGGTGGGCGGCGTGCTCTCGCCGGACGGCGTCTGCCGCCCGTTCGACTCCGGGGCCAACGGCACGGTCTTCACCAACGGCATCGGGCTCGTCCTCCTGAAGCGGCTGCGCGACGCGGTGGCCGACGGCGACGAGGTGCACGCCGTGATCGCCGCCTCCGCGGTGAACAACGACGGTGCGGAGAAGGTGAGTTTCACCGCTCCCAGCGTCTCCGGACAGGTCGAGGTGTTGAGCGACGCCCTGCAGATCTCCGGCGCCAAGCAGACGGACATCACGTACATCGAGGCGCACGGCACCGGCACCGCGCTCGGCGACCCCATCGAGATCGAGGCGATCAAGCAGGCGTACGGCCTCGACGGCGCCCCCTGCGGCATCGGCTCGCTCAAGGGCAACTTCGGGCACCTCAACATCGCCGCGGGCATCATCGGCCTGATCAAGGCCGCGCTGGTGCTGAAGCACGGCTACGTGCCGCCGACGGTGAACGTCGACGAGGTCAACCCCGCGCTCGAACTGGACGACTCACGCTACTTCGTCACCACCGAAGGCCTGCCGCTGGACCGCGGGTCCGAGAACTGGGCCGGTGTGAGCGCCTTCGGCATGGGCGGTACGAACGGCCACGTCATCCTCAAGAGCTTCGAGCCGTCGCCCGCCGACGAGTCCGCCGCCGAGGCGCCCACCGACGACGCCGCCGCGGGGCCGAGCATCCTCACCTTCTCGGCACGCTCCGAGGACGCCCTGCGGGGCCAGGCCGCCGCGCTCGCCGACCGCCTCGCCGCGGACCCGGCCGCCTCCCTCGCCGCGTACGCGCACACGCTGCGCGAAGGCAGGACCCTGCACCCCTACCGTGCCTCGCTGGCCGCGGTCGACCGGGCCGAGGCGGTCACCCGGCTGCGGGCCGGGCGCTACCACCGGGGAGCCGAGGCGGGCACGAACGAGATCGCGTTCGTCTTCGCGGGCCAGGGGACCCAGCGCCAGGCGATGGGGGCCGCACTCGCCACGAAGAACGAGCACTTCGCCCGCCGCCTCGCCGAGGCCGTCGACGCCGTGAACGAGCACACGGACTTCGACGTGAACACCTACCTCGGGCCCGAGGGGCCGGTCGACGGCATCGACACCTCGGTGGCGCAGCCGCTCCTGTTCGCCGTCGAGTACGCGCTGGCGACCGCGCTCGTCGACGCGGGCGTACGGCCCCGCTACGTCCTCGGGCACAGCCTCGGGGAGATCGTCGCGGCGACGGTCGCGGGCGTCTTCGACCTCCGGTCGGCGGCGGCGCTCGTCGCCACTCGGGCACGGCTCATGGGCGGTTGCCCGACCGGCTCCATGCTGGCGGTGGACCGCCTCGACGAGTTCAGGGACCTGCTGGACCGCGGAGACCTGGTCGTCGCCGCGACCAACTCCCCCGCGCAGTTCGTGCTGTCCGGCACCCACGAGGCCGTCGACGAGGCGGTCGCGCGGGCCGCGGACGCCGGGGTGCGCCACCAGCGCCTCGCGACGTCGCACGCCTTCCACTCGCCGCTCATGCGGGGCGCCGCGGAGGAGTTCCGCGCGTTCCTGCACACCGTCGAGTTCCGGGCGCCGAGCATCGCGCTGGTCTCCAACATCACCGGCCGCGTCCTCACGGAGTACGAGGCCAGGAGCCCGCACTACTGGGCGGACCACCTGCTGCGCACGGTCGACTTCGCCGAGTCGATGGAGACGTTGCGCGCGGCCGGGGTGCGCAGGTTCATCGAGATCGGTGCCGGCCGGTCGATGAGCAACCTGGTGCGGGCCAACCTCGCCTCCGAGGCCGAGCTGACACCAGAACTGGCTCAGACACTGGGCGAGTTGGAGCACGAGGAGGAGTCGTTCGCGGACGCCGTCGCGCTCGGCTGGGCCGCCGACCCCGAGGTGCCCGTCGAGGAGTACGCGACCGCCGCGCGCATGGTCTCCCTGCCCACGTACGCGTTCGAGCGGCACGTCCACTGGGTGGAGCCGACGCTCGGGTTCGGCTCGGACGACGACGCCGACGCCCCGGTGACCGCGTCGGTGCCGGTGCCCGCGCCTGCCCCCGCCCCCGCGGCATCGGCCGCGGACAGCGGACCCGCCGGCCTCGACGGACCCACGGAAGAGATCCGCGGCATCGTCGCGAAGATCTTCGAGAGCTTCATCGGCGCCCCGGCCGCCGCCCACGAGCGCGAGTTCTTCGAGCTCGGCGGCAACTCGCTCATGGCCATCCAGCTGATCAACAAGCTCCGCGAGACGTTCGAACTGGACTTCTCCGTCCGGGACTTCTACGAGAACAGCTCGGTCTCGGCCACCACGAACGTCATCACGTCACTGCTGCTCGAGGAGCCCGCCCATGTCTGACAGTTCCTTCCTCGAAGCCGGGCAGCTGGCGAGCCTGAAGGCCAAGCTCAGGTCGGGGACCACCGGCGCCCCCGCACCGGGCCCGGCCCCCTCGTCCCTCCCCGACCTCGGCGTCATCTTCTTCTCGGGCCTGAGCGGCGACAGCGACCCCTACGAGCTCCTCCTGGAGGTCTCCCGCTACGTCGACGGCGCCGGGTTCGGCGCCATCTGGACCCCGGAGCGGCACTTCACCGACGCGGGCGGCGCCTATCCCAACCCGGCCGTCCTCGGCGCCGCGCTCGCGATGATCACCGAGAACGTGCGGATCCGGGCGGGCAGCATCAACCTCCCCCTCCACAACGTCCTGCGCGCCGCCGAGGAGTGGGCGCTCGTGGACAACCTCTCCGGCGGGCGCGTGGACCTCGCGGTGGCGCCCGGCTGGCACGCGCGGGACTTCGTACTCGACCCCGACGCGTTCCAGGACCGGGCACAGGTGCTCAACCGCTCGCGGGAGCAGCTCCAGGACCTGTGGCGCGGCAACACCGTCCAGCGCACCGACGCGCTGGGCGAGAGCCACGACATCCTGACGTTCCCGCGGCCCGTACAGCCGGAGCTGCCGGTCTGGCTGACCTCGTCCAAGAGCGAGGACGCCTGGCGGTTCGCGGGCGAGAACGGCTTCAACGTCCTGTCCGCGCTGATCAACTTCGGTCCGCCCGAGCTGAAGAAGCGCATCGACATCTACCGCGAGGCGCGGGCCCGGGTGGGGCTCGACCCCGACGCCGGTGTCGTGTCGCTGATGCTGCACACCTATGTGGGCGCCGACATGGACGAGGCCGTCGAGACGGTCAGGCCCGCCATGATCGAGTATCTGGGCTCCTTCGTCACGCAGCACGCGACCTCCGGCCAGAGCGAGTCGCGCGACAAGTCCGAGACGCTGCGCACCCTCGACCAGGACCGGGCGGAGTTCCTGGAGATGGTCTTCCAGCGGTACGTCACGTCGAGCTCGCTCATCGGCGACGCGAAGCAGGCCCGCGCGACCCTGGAGGGCTTCCACGACATGGGCGTGAACGAGGTGGCCTGCCTCGTCGACTTCGGGCTTTCCAAGGATGAGGTCCTGGCGAGCCTCGCCCGCCTCTCGCCGCTTCTGCAGAACGGAGCCTGACCCGTGAAGACGTACAGCTTCCAGGGCATCGAGCCACGCATCCACCCCAGCGTCTACGCGTTCGACGACGTCGTGGTGATCGGGGACGTCGAGATCGAGGAGGGCGTCAGCCTGTGGCCCGGCGTGACGATCCGCGGGGACAAGGGCGGTGTGCGCATCGGCCGCGGCTCGAACGTCCAGGACCACGCGATGCTCCACTCGGATCCCGGGCAGCCGCTGGTCATCGGGCGTGATGTGACGGTCGCCCACAGCGCGGTGCTGCACGGCTGCTCGGTCGGCGCGGGATCGGTCGTCGGCATCGGCGCGGTGCTGCTCAACGGGGTCTCGGTCGGCGCGAGTTCACGTGTCTCCGCGGGCGTCGTGCTGAGCGCGGGACCCGTCTACCCGGCCCGGAGCCTCATCGCGGGCAACCCCGCGACCGTCCTGATGACGCTGAGCGACAGCGACGTGGCGGTGCTCGACGAGACGGCCGTCGAGTACCGGGAGCTGGCCGAGCAGTACCGCACGGGCCTGCGCCCGCTCGGCCCCCGCACCGAGGCGGCCAACGTCCCCGAGGCGGCCGCCGTTGTCGAGTAGCGCTCTCGCCCGCGGCACCCTCCGCGTGGGGTTCCAGCGGAGCACTCCCCCGTTCTCCTACGCGCCGGGCCCGGCCTTCGAACCCATCGGCTACTCCGTGGACCTGGCTCGCCTCGTCCTCGCGAAGGTCTTCGACGGTACGCGGCAGCCCCCGCCCCTCGAAGCCGTCGAGGTCACCTCCACCACGCGGGAGGGCCTCCTCGCCGAGGGCCGCATCGACATCGAATGCGGGTCGACGACCATCACCGAAGCACGGCTGCGGCGCTGCGCGTTCAGTCGGCCGATCTTCCGGACCTCGCACCGGATCGCCGTGAAGCCGGGCGCGACGGCGGGCACGGGCACCCGGCGCGTGGTCGGCATCCAGGGCTCGACGAGTCAGGCCGCCCTCGAAGGCGCGCCGGATCCGGGCTTCGCCTTCGCCTTCGTCGGTGTGCCGTCCATCGGCGCGGCCTTCGACGCCTTCCTCGACGACCCGCTCGTCGACGCGATGGTCGCGGACGAGGTGATCCTGCGGACCCTGCTGCGCGGCGACCGCGTGCCGGGCGACGTCTCCTTGCTCGACGTGCGGCTCGGCGAGGAGGGCTACGGATTCATGATGCGCAAGGACGACCCGGAGTTCGTCCGTGCCGTCGATGCCGCGCTGGCCGACGTGCTCGCGTCCGACGTGCACCCGAAGCTCCTCGACACGTGGTTCGCCGACGAGCCGCCGATGAGCTCCCCGAACGGAACAGGCACCCATGAAAACCTCTGAGACCACCGCGTCCGCCCTCCAGGACACGTTCAAGGACGTCATGGCCAGCGTGGCCACGCCCGTCTCGATCGTGACGGGTCTGGCCCACAACGGCGCGCCGTGCGGGGCGACCGTCAGCGCCTTCTCCTCGCTCTCGGTCTCCCCGCCGATGATCCTGGTCAGCCTGGACCGGCGCTCGCGCACCCTTGAGGTCATCCGCGAGTCCGGTCGCTTCGGGCTCAACGTGCTCGGCGCCGACCAGGACGACCTGGCGATGTCGTTCGCGTCCAAGGGCGGCGCCGACAAGTTCCGCGGGACGTCCTGGAGCATCGAGCACGGCCTCCCCCGCATCTCGCGGTCGTCGGCGTGGATCGCCTCGACCGTGGCCGACTTCGCGGACGGCGGCGACCACGTCATCGTCCTCGGCCGCGTCGACGCGGCGGAGGCCGCGGCGAGCCGGGCCCCGCTGGTGTACCACCGGCGCAACTTCGGCACCCACCAGCCGTACCACCGCAGCGCCCGAGGAGTACCGGCATGACGCACCGGGTCAGGATCGGGCTGCTCGGCTGCGGCACGGTCGGGGCGGACTTCGCCGAGCTGCTGGTGGAGCGGCGCGCCGCGATCGAGTCCGTCACGGGCCTCTCCCTCGATCTCGTACGCGTCGCGGTGCGCGACGCCCGCAAGCCGCGGCCCCCGGCCCTGGACGCGGAGCTGTTCACCGCCGACGCGCACGACGTGGTGAAGGCCGACGACGTCGACCTCGTGGTGGAGCTGATCGGCGGCACGTCGGCGGCGGGCGAACTGGTCCTCGCGGCGCTGGACGCCGGGAAGCCGGTGGTGACCGCCAACAAGGAGCTCATCGCGAGCGCGGGCCCCGAGCTGTTCGCCGCGGCCGACCGGGCGGGCGTCGACCTCTTCTTCGAGGCGGCCGCGGTGGCCGCGGTCCCCATCCTGCGCCCCATGCGGGAGTCCTTGCTCGCCGAGGACGTGACGCGGGTGGTCGGCATCGTCAACGGCACCACCAACTACGTGCTGACGCGGATGACGGTCGACGGCCTCGGGTTCGACGAGGCGCTGGCGCAGGCGCAGGAGCTCGGCTACGCGGAGCCCGACGCGAGCGCCGACATCGAGGGCGCCGACGCGGCGTCCAAGGTGGCCATCCTCGCCTCGCTGGCCTTCAACCGGTCGGTGGTCGCGGACGACGTCAGCAGGGAGGGCATCGTCGGCCTCGACCGGGAGGACTTCGAGCTGGCCGACCGGTTCGGCTTCGACATCAAGCTCCTCGCCGTGGCCGAACGCTTCGCCGACGGCGGGGCGGTGGGCGCCCAGGTCTTCCCCGCGCTGATCGCGCGCGACCATCCGCTGGCCAGTGTCCGGGACAGCTTCAACGCGGTGTTCCTCACCACCTCCGCCGCCGGTGAGCTCATGTTCTACGGGCACGGCGCGGGCCCGCGGCCGTCCGCCTCGGCGATCCTCGGTGACGTCACCGGCGCCGCGGACCAGCTGGTGCGTGGCACGCACCGCCGCGTCCCGGTCGGCCCGCCCGCGGTCATGCGGCCGACGCGGGACCTGGTGCACTCCTACTACGTCCGCGCCGACGTCGACGAGGCGCCGGGCGTCCTGTCCGAGGTGACGGGGGTGTTCGCCCGGCACGGCGTGTCCATCCGCACGGTGGACCAGCACGGCTCGGAGTCGCGGGCCCGCATCGTGTTCATCACGTTCCCCGCGCCCGAACACGCGCTGCACGGCGCGCTGGACGAGCTGCGCGGCCTCGGCCGGGTGCGGGGAGTGGGCCGGGTGCTGCGCATCCACACATAACGCCTCACCACACCCCACGACAGCGACAGATACCGAACCACACGGAGTGCCACCCATGTCCCAGCCGATTCAGCTCGTCATCCAGATCACCACGCAGCCGGGCCGCGGCAAGGAGCAGACCGACGCCTACGAGCGCCTCGCGCCGCTCGTGCGCGCCGAGGACGGCTGCCTGCAGTACGACCTGCACCAGGTGACCGGCGACCCCGACCGCTTCGTCCTCATCGAGCGGTGGGCGTCGCAGGAGGCGCTCGACGCGCACGACGCCACGCCGCACATGGTCGAGGCCGACGCGGCGAGCCCGGCGTTCCGCGCGGGCCCCGCCGTGGTCGTACGCCTCGATGCGGAGCCCCTGGCCTGACGCACGCCCCTGACACATGCGTATGCCCTGCCCCCTCGGACGAGGGGGCAGGGCATACGCATGTCTGCCGACTACTTGACGGAGCCCGCCGTGAGCCCCGACACCACGTGCCGTTCGATGAACGCGAACAGCACGATGACCGGGACGATCGCGACCACGGACGCGGCGAAGAGGTAGTTCCACTGCACCGTGTAGTTGCCGATGAAGTTGTTGATGCCGACCGTCAGCGGCTGCTTGTCCGGCTGGGTGGTCAGGGTCAGGCCCATCACGAACTCGTTCCAGGACGTGATGAAGGTGAAGATCACGGCCGTCACGACGCCGGGCAGCGCGAGCGGCAGCGTCACCTTGATCATGGCGCCGAAGCGGCTGGTGCCGTCCACCATGGCGGCCTCCTCCAGCTCGGGCGGGATCGAGCTGATGTAGGCCGTCAGGATCCACACCGCGAAGGCGAGGTTGAACGCCGCGTTGGTGAGGATCAGCGTCCAGACCGAGTTGAGCATGTCCAGCTGGTGGAACTCGCGGTACAGGCCGACCAGGAGCGCCGTGGGCTGGAACATCTGGGTGACCAGGACCAGGAGCAGGAAGAGCTTGCGGCCGCGGAAGCGCATGCGGGCCGTGTAGTACGCGGCGGGCAGCGAGACGAGCAGGACCAGCAGGGTGGCGCCGCCCGCGACGAGCAGCGTCACCTGGAGGTTCTGGCCGAGCTCGGACTCCTTCCAGACGTCGATGAAGTTCGCCCACTCCAGGTTCTTGGGCAGGTACGTGCGGTCCCGCAGCTCTTCCTTGGGGCGGAGCGCGGTGACGATCATCTCCAGGTACGGCGCGAGGAAGATCGCGGCCAGGAGCCACGCGCAGGCCGTGATGACCAGGGTGCGGGGCCGGAAGGTGCGGTTGGCCTTCTTGGGGCCGTCGTCCTTCCGGGGCGCGGGGCGGGTCGCCGTCGCGGTGGCCATCAGTCCTCCTCGTTCCACCGGCTGACCTTCAGGAAGATCAGCACGAGCACCACGACCATCAGGAAGTTGACGACCGACATGGCCGCGGACTCACCGATGTCGGTCTCCTTCAGCTTGTACATGAACACCATCGACGTGGAGGTGTCGTAGCCCGGACCGCCCTGGGTCATGGCCCAGATGATCGGGAAGGAGTTGAAGACGTTGATGAGGTTGATGACCACGCCGACGAGGAAGGCGGGCCGCAGCATCGGCAGCGTGATGTGCCGGTAGGTCTGCCAGGGGCTCGCGCCGTCGATGCGGGAGGCTTCGTAGACGTCCTGCGGGATGGTCTGCAGCCCGGCCAGGAGCGTGTACGTGGTGAAGGGGAGCGACACGAAGACGGCCACGCCCATCATCCACGGCCAGGCGGTCTCCGCCTTGCCCAGCCAGTCCTTGGAGCTGTCGATGAGCCCCAGGTCCAGCATCAGCGTATTGAGGACGCCCGCGGTCTGGTTGAGCATCCATTTGAAGCCGATGGCGGTCATCAGGACGGATGCGGCCCAGGGGGCGATGAGCGCCCAGCGGACGTAGCGGCGGCCGGGGAACTTCTGGTTGAACAGCTGGGCGAGGGCCAGCGAGAGCAGCATCGTCACGGTGACGACGACGACGGTCCACACCACCGTCCAGGTCAGGACGGCCCCGAAGTCGCTCTCCTCGAAGAGCTTCTTGAACTTGTCGGTCCCGGCGCTGCCACGCACCTTGCCGGAGATGGAGATGTTGAGGAACGAGGTGCGGACCAGCTCGACGACGGGCCAGACGACCACGGCGAGGATCAGCAGGATGACGGGCGCTATCCAGGGCAGCGGGCCGAGCCGGGCCAGACCGCTGCGGCGGCTCACCGGCCTGGGTGCGCGCCCGCCCCGCCCCCGGCCGGTCTCGGCCGGGGGCGAAGGGGCTTTGAGCGACACGAAGACTCCCTTGCTTGCCTACTCGCTTACTTGGCGTCGGCCGCGGCCGACTCCGCCTTCTTCTGGAGGTCGCCGAGGATCTGCTTCGGGTCGTCGGAGACGGCCTTGCCGCCGGTCTTCTTCATCTCGGCGGAGACGACGTCCCACGAGGTGTCGCCCAGCGGGTAGAACTTGGCGTTCGGCAGCACCTGGAAGAAGGGCTCCAGGTCCTTGTGCTTGCCGCTGTCGGTCATCTGCTTCAGGGCGTCCTTGGTGACCGGCATGAGGTTGTACATCTCGTCGAACTTCAGCATCTTCTTGGAGTACGTGAAGTCCAGGAACTTCTTCACGCCCGCCTTCTCCGCGCCGCCGTCCTTGAACGCCATCATCCAGTCGGCGACACCGAGGGTGCTGTCGAGCGGGCCGGTCTTGCCGGGGATGGGCACGACTCCGTAGTCGACCTTGCCCTCCTTGGCCATCTGGATCAGGCTCGGGTGGCCGTTGAGCATGCCGACCTTGCCCGCCGCGAAGTCCGCGAAGGCGGTCTTGCGGTCCGTGGAGGCCGGGTTGGGGTAGGTCAGGCCGGGCTTGACCAGGTTGGTCTTGAGCCACTCGAAGGTCTCGACGTTCTTGGCGCTGTCGAGGGTGTACTTGCCGTCGGCGTCGGTGTAGCCGCCGCCGTTGCCGAGCTCCCACATCATCGACTCGCCCTGGGTCTCCTCGGGGCCGAGCGGCAGGGCGTAAGGGGTGTCGGCGGCCTTCTTGGCCTTGATCTTCTTCGCGGCGGCGGCGAGTTCGTCCCACGTCTTCGGCGGGTTCTTGACGCCGGCCTTCTTGAAGACGGCCTTGTTGTAGAACATCACGCGGCTGGAGGAGACCCACGGAATGCCGTACTCGGTGCCGTCGACCTCGCCGGCCTTGGCGAAGGACGGGATGAGGTTGTCGCGGGTCTCGCGCGAGAGGACCTCGTCCGCCTTGTACAGCAGGTCGTCGGCGACCTTGTCCGCATAGCCGCCGGTCTGCAGCAGATCGGGCTCGTTGCCCGCCTGGATCATGTTCTTGACGGACTTGTCGATCTCGTTCCAGTTGATGACCTGGACGTCGACCTTGTAGCCCTTGTTGGCCGCCTCGAATTCCTTCTTGACCTCGTTCCAGTACACCTTGGAGGCGTTGGAGGCCTTGTCGCCGTAGTCGGCGGCGACGAGCTTGATGGTCTTGCTGTCCCCGCTGTCACTGTCACCGCTGCAGGCGGTAAGTCCCAGAGCCATGGCGAGCGTTGCCGCACCGGTGGCGACTATTCGATTCCTCATGCTGATTCAACCCTTCGACATCGGTGTCGACTTGAGCGCGTCCAGTCCGCACCCCTCGGCTCCGTGGCGCCGACACTACTCACGGCCCGATTCGCCTCGACAGGCCTAGACCACTTTCGTAGCCAACCTGAAATACCCTGCTCCACCTGGTCACTTGATGGCTCCCGCGGTCAGACCGGCCTGTACCTGTCGCTGGAAGACGGCATAGACGACGAGCACCGGAAGCATGGCGATCGTCAGGCCCGCGAAGAGTGCTCCCCAGTCGCCCCGGTAGCCCTGCGAGACGGCCAGCGAGGCGAGTCCCTGCGGCAGTACGTAGCTCTGCTCGTCCTCGTTGTTGAGCAGCAGCGGGAGCAGGTACTGGTTCCACTGGCCGAGGAAGTTGAAGATCCCGATGCTGACGAGGCCGGGCTTGGCCATCGGCAGCATGATCTGGAAGAACGTGCGGGTGTGCGAGGCCCCGTCGACCATCGCCGCCTCCTGCACGCCGGTCGGCAGCGTGCGGAAGAAGGAGGTCAGGAAGAAGGTGGTGAAGGGCAGGGAGTACGCGATGTACGCGATCATCAGGCCGGGCCGGGTGTCGAGGAGCCCGAAGTTCTCCATGACCGCGAACAGCGGCACCAGGGCGAGGATGACCGGGAACATCATGCCGCCCGCGAACAGCATGAAGATGAAGCGGTTGCCGGGGAAGGTGAAGCGGGCGATGACGTAGGCCGCCATCGAGCCGAGCAGCATGGTGCCGGTCAGGGAACCCGCGAGGATGATCAGCGAGTTGAGCGTGTACTGACCGATGTTCGCCTTGTTCCACGCGTTGGAGAAGTTCTCCCAGTGGAAGGAGGCGGGCCAGCCCATCGGGTCGCTGAGGATCTCGGCCGAGGGGCGGAACGCGGTGAGGGCGACCCAGATCAGGGGCCCGGCGGCGAGGATCACCCACAGGATGAGGAAGGCGTGCGAGAAGACGTTGAGGGCGCCGCCCGTCTCCTTCTCGCGGCGGGGCGCGGAGGTGGTCTTCGGCTGAGGAGCGGTGGTGGTGGTCGTGGTCATGATGCAGTGACTCCCGCGGTCTCAGTATTCGATCCGGTCGCGGTTCCCGACCCGCATGACGATCAGGGAGAACGCCATGCTCAGGACGAGAAGGACGACGCCGATGGAGGTGGCGTAGCCGTACTGGCCGTCCCGGAAGCGTTCGTAGAGGAAGACCGGGGTCACCTTCAGGACGTGCGGCGGCACCATGACCAGGCAGATCGCGAAGGTGTCGAGCGCCTGGATGCCCATGTAGATCCAGCCGGTGCGCACCGTGTCCCAGATCAGCGGAAGGGTCACGTTGAAGAAGGTGCGGGCGCGGCCCGCGCCGTCGAGGAGCGCGGCCTCGTAGATGTCCTTGGGGATGGCGCCCATCGCCGCGGAGAACAACACCACGTAGAAGCCGATGAAGCTCCAGCTGATCACGGTGATCAAGGAGATGAGGCCGAGGGTCTGGTCGCCGCCGAGCCAGGCGGGTCCGTCGACGCCGACCTTGCCCAGACCGCCGTTGATCAGGCCGCTGTTGGTGTTGAAGACCCGGCCCCACACCACGGCGATGATGGCGACCGACAGGACCTGCGGGAAGAAGTAGACGACCTTGTAGACGGACGATCCCGCGACGCCCGCGATGGCCCGCCCTCTGCGGTGCCGTCCGCCCGAGGTGATCATGTAGGCGAAGAACATGCCGAGGACGAGGGTGATGGCCGGGGCGATGACCAGCAGCAGCGTGCTGATCTTCAGGGAGTCCCAGAAGCGGTCGTCGTTCCACATCTTCTGGTAGTTGTCGAACCCGACGAAGTTCGCGACGGGGCCGCCGGACCAGTCGGTGAACGAGTAGTAGATCGCCTGGAGGAAGGGCGAGATCACGAACAGCGCGTAGAACGCGAGCGGCACGGCCAGGAAGCCCACGATGAAGCGGTACTTGTCGAGCGTGCGGTAGCGCCGGTCGTAGCGGACTCGCTCGGGGGTGAAGCGTGGTGGCAGCAGCACCGCCAGGACGAACAGCGGCAGGGACGGTGGGCCCGGTGGGGGCTTGCGTTCGGTCTGCTTCTTCGGAGGTGGCGTCTTGTCCACCCGGGTGTCGGTCTTCACGCTGATCAGCCCCGCCCGCTCTTTCCCATGCCTACACGTGCTCGGTTACGTGCCGGGGTCCGGGACCGGTGACGGCCCCGGACCGACTGGTCAGGCCTTCTTGATCTTGGTGATGTCCGGGTCCTGCATGATCCGGTCGGAGGCCTTCTGCATGGTGTCCATCGCCTGCTTGGGCCCGATCTGGCCCTGCATGAACTTGTGGATCATGTTGTTGAAGTCCTCGCGGAACAGCTCGTTGTACCAGTCCATGAACTGGGGGATGACGATGTTCTCGCCGGCCGCCTTGATCGCCGCCTGGGCGCTCGCCGCGCCCGAGGGCAGCTGCTGGCCGTCGATGGCGCCCTTGACGACGGGCATCGAGCCGATCTCCTTGAAGAGATTGAGCGCGGCTTCCTTGCTGTACATCATCCGCAGCCACTCCAGGCCGCCCTGCCGGTTCTTGGCCTTCGCCGGGACGATGAAGGGCTCACCGGCCGGGGAGTAGAGCGTGCCGAACGGCATCTTGTCGCCGGAGTCGAGCGACGGGGTCGCGCCGACCTGCATCGCGAAGTCCTTCGGCGTGGTGTCCTTGGCCTCGTTCTCCACCCAGGAGCCGTTGGGCACGAAGAGGCACTTGCCTTCCTTCGTCCACGCGGTCTGCATCTCGGTGTGCGCCTCGGTGCCGTCGAAGCCGGTCAGCACGTACTTCTTGGCGACCAGCTCCTCCCAGGCCTCGAAGACCTCCTTGACCGCCTCGTGCTTCCAGGCGTTGGGCTCCAGGTAGTCCATCGCCGTGGTGACGTCGCGGCCGCCGCGCTGGGCGAACATCGCGTACATGCTGAAGAACATGTAGCGCGGGTGGCCGCCCGGGTAGCTCCAGCCGTGGATGCCCTTGGCCTTGGCCTTCTTGCAGACGGCGAGCATCTCGTCCCAGGTCTTGGGATAAGCGGAGTCGAGCCCGTCCTCAAGGAGCTTCTTGGAGTACCAGTTGCCGTACACGGTCAGCGCGATGTTGAGCTGGTAGCACTCCTTGCCGCCGAAGCGGCCCATCTGCTCGACGACCGGTACGAGGGTCTCGCGCACGGTGACGTTCGGGTCGTCCCACGAAGGCGCGTCGAGCACCTCGCTGAGGTCGGCGACCTGCTTGTTGTGCACCAGCTTGCCGGGGTTCATCTGGTCGGCGCCGGAGTTGTTGACGACGTCGGCGGTGGGCTTGCCGCGGACGATCTTCGGCTGGACCTGGGTGGCGATCTTCTCGGTGGGCTTCTGCTCGGGATCGGCCTTGGGGTACTTCTTGTCGTACATGTCCGTGACGAACTGGGCGTACTTGTCGCCGTACCCGCCGTTGAAGATGTAGACGGTGAGTCCGGCATCCTCCGCCACGCCGAGCGGATTCTTCTTGGTCTTGTCGCCCTTTTCGGCCTTGTTCTCCTCGCCGCCGCCGCTGGCGCACGAGGTGAGTGCCCCCACGGCAGGCACCGCGAGCAGCCCCGCGGCCGCGGCCCTCTTCATGACATCACGACGGTTGACGCTGGTGGATCCCATGCTCAAGTCCTCGCCTTCTCCAGGACTCAGGCGGTGAACCGGACCCTCCCCGGCACCGCGGTGGTGTGAAGCTGGGCTCGTGCGCCGGGTTCTCTGACGGGAAAAGGCAGTTGACGTTCGACGCCCCCGCCCCAAAACCCCCGGGCCTGCGGCCGGTCGGACGGCCGGGCAGACGCGGACAGGTATAGTCCACTCGCGGCCGGGTGGGCAAGATCGAATACGACTTTGGACTGCAGCCTTTTCCGAGTTGAGACCTGCGACGATCCCCGGTCGGGGCCGGTGATGATCCCCGTCCGAACCTCTCGCACATCACCGCCGGAACCCGTGGACTTTCGCGCCGGTTTCCATGGACTTTCCCTCGCGCCACCCATGTGGCCGGACACGGAGCCGCCCCGCGCCCCGCACCCTCCCGTCCGAAACCGGACCGTCCCCTTCACGCCAACCCGTCGCGATCCCGTGTCCCCCGACAGGAGCGGGCCCGGCGATCACCTGACAAAAGCGGTGCGGAGGATGTCGGGTGACCGGGACCGGTGTCGCCGCACGATGGGCGCATGGACGACACGACCTTGGTATCCCGCTTCCTCCGCGACGGCTTCGTGAAGCTGACGGGCGCCGTCGCGCCGCGCGTGGCCGCGGACTGCGCGCGGCTGCTGTGGCGGGAGACGGGCTGCGACCCGGACGACCCGTCGACGTGGACGCGGCCCGTGCACTGGGTGCCCGGCATGGCGCAGGGACCGTTCGCCGCCGCGCCGAACTCCCCGGCGCTGCACCGCGCGTACGACCTGCTCGTCGGCGCGGGCCGCTGGGAGCCGCGCTACTCGCTGGGCACGTTCCCGTTGCGCTTCCCCCACGAGGAGGAGCCGGACGACGCGGGCTGGCACGTCGAGGGGAGCTATCTGCCGGAGGGCGAGAGCTGGTACTTCACCGATCTGCGCTCCCGGGGCCGGGCGCTGCTGATGCTGTTCCTGTTCAGCGAGGTCAGCGAGGAGGACTCCCCGACCCGGATCCGGGTCGGCTCCCACCTCGACGTGCCGAAGGTGCTGGAGAGGTACGGGGAGGACGGAGCGAGCGGACTGACCCTCGCGCCCGATCTGGTGGCCGCGTCCGACCACCGGCCGCTCGCCCTCGCCACCGGGTCCCCGGGCGATGTCTTCCTGTGCCATCCGTTCCTGGTGCACGCGGCCCAGCCGCACCACGGGGCGCGCCCGCGCTTCATGGCCCAGCCGCCCCTGCTCCCGGCCGCGCCGTACGAACTGGAGCGGGCCGACGGCGCGTACTCTCCGGTCGAGATCGCGATCCGCCGGGGCCTGGGGCTCCGCTGACGGATCTCCACGGGGCCGGGACACCCCGGCCCCGCACCGGCCCCGCCCCTCCCCTACACCATCCCGACCCCCGTCAACAGCCTTGACACCACTCGCCACTTGCCTCCCTACTAGACCTTGCGCAGCGATCGTGACAACGTTGTCCAACCCGCAAGGAGGGGCTCGGGGATGCCGCACTCGGTACGCCAACCGGCACGTAATACGGCACGCAGACCTCGTTTCAGACACCACCGTCCGCCCGGTCGAGGGCCCCGTTCCGCCGTGGCCGCGGGGACGTTGGCGATCGCGCTCGTCGTGGCGGCACAGGGGGCCGCCGTCGCCGAGCCCGACCGGCCGCCCCGCACGGACCGGGAGTTCTCCTCGTCCTTCGAGGACGGCCAGGCCCTGCCGGACTGGCTGAACACCGTCGAGACCGGGGCCGACGGCAAGAAGAAGTCCGCCGGGGTGAACGGCGAGTTCGGCTCCGGGCTGCCCGGCAGCGTGAACGACCACGTCACCGAGGTCCGGGCCAGCGGTGAGAACGCCGGGTCCGGCGAGGTCGCGGCGAACCTCGTCGACGGCGAGGCGACCAGCAAATGGCTGACGTTCGCGAAGGACGGCTGGGTCGAGTTCGACCTCGACGAGCCCGCCGAGGTCGTGACGTACGCACTGACCTCGGCCAACGACCACGCCGAGCGCGACCCGAAGGACTGGGCCCTCAAGGGCTCGACGGACGGCAAGGACTGGAAGGTCCTCGACGAGCGGAAGGGGGAGACCTTCGACGGGCGCCACAAGACGAAGACGTACGACTTCGCCAAGCCGGAAGACGCCAAGGCCTACTCCCACTTCCGTCTCGACGTCACCGCCAACAACGGCGCGTCCGACGCCCTGCAACTCGCCGACGTGCAGCTGTCCGTCGGCGGCACCGAGGCCCCCGCGCCCGAGGACATGCTGAGCCTCGTGGACCGCGGCCCGAGCGGCTCCCCCACCGCCAAGTCCGGTGCCGGGTTCACCGGGAAGCGCGCGCTGCGCTACGCGGGCAGCCACAAGGCGGACGGCCGCGGCTACTCGTACAACAAGGTCTTCGACGTCAATGTGAAGGTCGGGAAGGACACCGAGCTCGGGTACCGCGTCTTTCCCTCGATGGCCGAGGGCGACCTCGACTACGCCGCCACGAACGTCTCCGTGGACCTCGCCTTCACCGACGGCACGTACCTGAGTGAGCTGAAGGCCGTCGACCAGCACGGGTTCCCGCTGACCCCGCAGGGGCAGGGCGACTCCAAGGTTCTGTACGTGAACCAGTGGAACAACGTCGACTCCCGCATCGGGCAGGTCGCGCGCGGCAAGACCGTCGACCGCGTCCTCATCGCGTACGACTCCCCCAAGGGCCCGGCGAAGTTCCGCGGCTGGCTCGACGACGTGTCACTGAAGGAGAAGGCCCCGGCGAAGCCGAAGGCGCACCTCTCCGACTACGCCGACACGCGGCGCGGCACCAACTCCAGCGGCGGCTTCTCGCGCGGCAACAACTTCCCCGCCACCGCGGTCCCGCACGGCTTCAACTTCTGGACGCCGGTGACCAACGCGGGCTCCCTGAGCTGGCTGTACGACTACGCGCGCGGCAACAACGCCGACAACCTGCCGACGATGCAGGCGTTCAGCGCGAGCCACGAGCCGAGCCCGTGGATGGGCGACCGGCAGACGTTCCAGCTGATGCCGTCCGTCGACAAGGACACCCCGAGCGCGTCCCGCACCAAGCGGGCGCTGCCGTTCCGGCACGAGAAGGAGACGGCGCGCCCGCACTACTACGGCGTGACGTTCGAGAACGGCCTCAAGACCGAGATGGCGCCGACCGACCACGCCGCGATGATGAGGTTCACCTATCCCGGTGACGACGCGAGCGTCATCTTCGACAACGTCTCGGAGAAGGGCGGCCTGACCCTCGACAAGGAGAAGGGCATCGTCTCCGGCTACTCGGACGTCAAGTCCGGTCTGTCGGCCGGCGCCACGCGCCTCTTCGTCTACGGCACCTTCGACTCCCCCGTCACCGCGGGCGGCAAGCTGGAGGGCGGCGGTGGCGGCGACGTGACGGGCTATCTGCGCTTCGAGCCCGGCAAGGACCGTACCGTCAACCTGCGCCTCGCCACGTCCCTCATCAGCCTGGACCAGGCGAAGGCGAACCTCGCCGACGAGATACCGGCGGGCACCTCCTTCGACCGCGTCAAGGACCGCGCGCAGAAGCAGTGGGACGACATCCTCGGCAAGGTGGAGGTCGAGGGCGCGAGCGAGGGTCAGCGCACATCGCTCTACTCCAGCCTCTACCGCCTCTACCTGTACCCCAACTCCGGCTTCGAGAAGGTCGGGGCGAAGGGCGGCAAGGCGACGTACAAGTACGCCTCCCCGTTCTCGCCGCAGACCGGGCCCGACACCCCGACCCACACCGGCGCGAAGATCGTCGAGGGCAAGCCGTACGTCAACAACGGCTTCTGGGACACGTATCGCACGACGTGGCCCGCCTACTCCCTCCTCTCCCCGAAGAAGGCGGGTGAGCTGGTCGACGGCTTCGTGCAGCACTACAAGGACGGCGGCTGGACCTCGCGCTGGTCGTCGCCCGGCGCGGCGGACCTGATGACGGGCACGTCGTCCGACGTGGCGTTCGCCGACGCGTACACCAAGGGCGTGAAGTTCGACGCGGAGGCCGCGTACGACGCCGCGCTGAAGAACGCGACCGTGGTCCCGCCCACTTCGGGCGTCGGCCGCAAGGGCATGAAGACGTCGCCGTTCCTCGGCTACACGCCCAGCGAGACGCACGAGGGCCTGTCGTGGGCCCTGGAGGGCTACCTCAACGACTACGGCATCTCCCGCATGGGAGCGGCCCTCTACAAGAAGACGGGCAAGAAGCACTACAAGGAGGAGTCCGAGTACTTCCTCAACCGTGCCCGCGACTACGTGAACCTCTTCGACGGCAAGGCGGCGGGCGCAGGCACCGACCCCGGCTTCTTCCAGGGCAAGGACACCAAGGGCGTCTGGCGGGTGCCTTCGGAGAAGTTCGACCCGCGCGTGTGGGGCCACGACTACACCGAGACCAACGCCTGGGGTTACGCGTTCACCGCGCCGCAGGACTCGCGCGGTCTGGCGAACCTGTACGGCGGCCGCAAGGGTCTCGGCGACAAGCTCGACACGTACTTCGCCACTCCGGAGACCGGCTCCGCCGAGTTCGCGGGCTCCTACGGAGGCGTCATCCACGAGATGACGGAGGCGCGTGACGTACGCATGGGGATGTACGGCCACTCCAACCAGGTCGCCCACCACGCCGCGTACATGTACGACGCGGCCGGGCAGCCGTGGAAGACGCAGGAGAAGGTCCGCGAGGTCCTCTCCCGCCTCTACACCGGCAGCGAGATCGGCCAGGGCTACCACGGCGACGAGGACAACGGCGAGCAGTCCGGCTGGTACCTCTTCTCCTCGCTCGGCTTCTACCCCCTGGTCATGGGCAGCGGTGAGTACGCCATCGGGTCGCCGCAGTTCACGAAGATGACCCTGCACCTCGACAACGGCCGCGACCTGGTCGTGAAGGCGCCGAAGAACAGCGCGAAGAACGTGTACGTGCAGGGCCTGAAGGTCAACGGCAAGGCGTGGAGGTCGACCGCGCTCCCGCACGACGTCGTCGCCCGCGGCGGAGTCATCGACTTCGACATGGGCCCGAAGCCGTCGGCCTGGGGCAGCGGCAAGAACGCCCAGCCCGCGTCGATCACCAAGGACGACAAGGTCCCGTCGCCGCGGAAGGACGCCCTGAAGGGCGAGGGCAAGCTCTTCGACGACTCGTCGGCGACCGAGGCCACGTCGGACTCGGCGGTCGAGCTGCCGGTCGGCAAGGAGACGAAGGCGGTGCAGTACACGCTGACGTCGCCCGCCGACAAGGCGAAGGCGCCGCGCGACTGGGTGCTGCAGGGCTCCTCGGACGGCACCGAGTGGAAGGACCTGGACAAGCGCTCGGGCGAATCCTTCGCCTGGGACCAGCAGACCCGGGCCTTCACGATCGCCCGCCCGGGGACGTACGGGCACTACCGGCTGGTGCCGAAGGGCGGCGGCGGTGCGGTGACGCTCGCGGAGGTGGAGCTGCTCGGCTGATCGCAGTTGGGGCTCGTCCGCCGCGCCTGTCCTCGGGCAGGTGCGGCGGACGAGCCGCCCACCTCGGGAAACACCCCCGTATCCTCATCCCATGCCCGATCACTCCCCCTTGGTCCAGAGCCTGCGCACAGCCGTCGCGGGCGCGCCCGACGACGTGCCCCTGCGGCTGCACCTGGCGGAACTCCTCGTGGCGGGCGGGCATCACGACGAGGCGGTGGCCGAGGTCGCCGTGGCCCTGCAGCACGCGCCGGGCGACCCGCAGGCGCGGGAGCTGATGGCTCGGGCGATGGGGGCGCCGCCGCAGGCGCCCGCGGCGCCGGAACAGGCGCCCCAGGCGCCGCCCACCGGCTTCAACTGGCAGGCCGCCGAGGACCAGGTCGGCGACGTCGTCCCGCCCCGCTTCGTGGAGACCCCACAGGCTCCGCATGCCCCGGAGGCCCCGCAAGCTGCCGACGGCAGCGGCGACTCCGGCGACGCCGACGCCTGGGAGGTCGAGGCGCCCGACGGCGTGCGGCTCGCCGACGTCGGCGGCATGCAGGACGTCAAGGACCGCCTGGAGGCCGCGTTCCTCGCACCGCTGCGCAACCCCGAGCTGCGCAAGCTGTACGGGAAAAGCCTGCGCGGCGGCCTCCTGCTCTACGGCCCGCCCGGCTGCGGCAAGACCTTCATCGCGCGTGCCGTCGCGGGCGAACTCGGCGCCAACTTCCTCTCCATATCCATCAACGACGTGCTCGACATGTGGATGGGCAACTCCGAGCGCAACATGCACGAGGTCTTCGAGACGGCCCGCCGTCAGGCCCCCTGCGTGCTGTTCCTCGACGAGCTGGACGCGCTGGGCGCCAAACGCAGCCGTACCGCGCACAGCGGCATGCGCAACACCGTCAACCAGCTCCTCACCGAGCTCGACGGCATCGACGCGGGCGCCAACGAGGGCGTGTTCGTGCTGGCGGCCACCAACGTCCCCTGGGACGTGGACAACGCGCTGCGCCGCCCCGGCCGCCTCGACCGCACCATCCTGGTCCTGCCGCCCGACGCCCCCGCCCGCGAGGCGATCCTCCGCTACCACCTCAGGGAGCGCCCCGTCGCGGGCATCGACCTGCGCAAGCTGGCGAAGGCCACCGACGGCCTGTCCGGCGCCGACCTCGCCCACCTCTGCGAGGCCGCCGCCGAGCGCGCGCTCCTCGACTCCGCCCGCACCGGCACGGTCCGCATGATCGGCATGAAGGACCTGCTGGACGCGGCCGCCACGATCCCGCCCTCCAGCGACCCGTGGTTCGCCTCCGCCCGCAACGTGGCGATGTTCGCCAACGAAGGCGGCATGTACGACGACCTGGTCACCTACCTCAAGAAGAAGCGGAAGCTGTGAGCACTGGCACTGTGCACCCCGCCGTGGAGCGGGCCGACGGGCTCATCGAGCTCAAGCGGTACGACGAGGCCGAGGCCCTGCTGGGGCAGCGGCTCGCCGAGGACCCCGACGACATCCGCGCCTGGTCGAAGCTGGCGCTCTGCCGCGTACGGGCCGGGCAGCACGAGAAGGCCCTGGAGGCCACGGACCGGGCCCTCGCGCTCGACCCCGAGGACATCGGCGGCCTCATGATGCGCGCGCACGCCCTGCGCGGCATGGGCGGCACCCGCTGGCACGAGTCCGAGGGCGTGCTCCGCGAGGCGATCCGCCTCGCCCCCGAGTACTGGTACGCGTACGCGTTCCTCGCCGACGTCGTGTGGCGCATCCGCCTCGTCCGCATCGGGCAGGCGGGCGGCGGCACGATCACCGCGGAACAGATGGAAGCACCCCTGCGCGAGGCGGGCGACCTCGCGATGGAGGCGTTGCGCCTCGGCCCCGAAGAGGTCTACGCGCACGAAGTCGCCTGGCAGATAGCCGACCTGGCGAGCAACAGCACGGTCGCCGACCAGCTCGACCACGCCATCCTCCGGCTCGACNNCGGACGCGCTGGCCGCCGCCCCGGACTCCCGGACCATGCAGCGGGGCCTCGACGACGCCTCGTACCGCATGCTGCGCGGCATCCGCTGGCTCGCCCTCCTCTGCCTCGCCCTCACCGCCGCGGGCCTCGACGTCTTCGTCACCGAGGGCGAGACCCCGCGCGACCTGCCCGTCTCACTCGGCCAGCGGCTCTGGTTCCTCGTCCCGATGGCCGCGATCTGGGCCGTGGGCGCCCTGCTCCGGTACCGGCGCCTGCGCGCGGGCATCCAGATCAACCTGCGGTCCGTGGTCCGCCGCCGCAAGTGGCCCCGGATCGTCCTCGCCCAGGCCGCGTGGGCCATGCTGTGCGCGCTGCTCCTCGCGGAGATCCCGTGGTCGGAACGGACCGTGCCCCAGGCGCTGTTCTGGGCGGGTCTCGTCCCGACCCTCGCGACGATCTGGTTCGACCGCAAGAAGACGGTCTGACGCGAGGTGGTGTACCGCGAGGCGGTGTGACGCGAGCACGAACTCGCACCACACCGCCTTGCCGGGGTCCCGCTCCGTGACCCCCCACTTGTCGGCCAGCGCCGCGACGAGCAGGAGCCCCCGCCCTGACTCGTCGCCCGCGCGCTCGTCCAGGTCGAGCCGCGGCCGCCCGCCGCCGCTGTCGTGCACGGTCACGCGAATCACGTCGCCCGCATGGTGCACGTACAGCCGGAACCCGCGCCCTGGCGGGACGCCGTGCAGCAGGGCGTTGGTCGCCAGCTCGCTGACGCAGAGCGTGATGTCGTCCGCGCGCTCGCCCTCGATCCCCCAGTCGGTGAGGGCCGCGGCCGCGAAGGCGCGGGCCGCGGGGACGGACTGGCGTTCCCGCCGGTAGAAACTTTCTCGGTTCACGTGACGAGAGTCACTCTCCGTGGCCATGATGAAGCAGTGCGTGATCCCGTACGGCTGGTTTGTACGGGTCCGCTGTGTGAAGGCACGGCTTCTGGTGGGGAGTTGGACCGTATGAGCAGCCCAAAGCGACGATCACGCAGGAACGCGTCGGCCATGCGGATGGTGGGTGCGCTGCTTGCCGTCCACCGCGAGGCGGCGGGGTACACCCAGCGGTCGCTGGCCCAGCAGTTCCTGGTCAGCGAGGAGCTGATCGCCTCCGTCGAGCAGGGGCGGCGGCCGCTGAAGATGGACTTGGCGGTCCAGTTGGACGACTTCCTCGGCACGAAGCGGACGTTGCAGACCGCGGTGGACAACATGCCGGAGGTGGATCTCGTCCCGAGGTGGGCGGAGGAGTATCTGGATTGCGAGCGGGAGGCGATCGCCATCTCGTGGTACGAGAGCTTGCTGGTGCCGGGTCTGCTCCAGACCGAGGCGTACGCGCGGGCAGTTTTCCGTAGCCGCGTCCCGGTGTACGACGAGGACGAGATCGAGCAGCTCGTCGCCGCCCGGATCGAGCGCCGCGACATCCTGCACCGCAAGCAGCCGCCTATGGCCAGCTTCATGGTCTGGGAGGCGGCGCTGCGGGACAAGTTGGGCGGAGAGCAGGTGTACGCCGAGCAGTTGCGCCACATCCGGGAATACGCGGAACTGCCGGGTCTTGCGGTGCAGATCCTGCCGCTGGGCCGCACCACCCACGCAGGACTCGAAGGCCCATTCATCCTGCTCGAAACACCAGAGCACCAGCGGCTCGCCTACTCCGAAACCCAGCGCGGAAGTCACTTGATCGCCGATCCGGACGAGGTGGCGATCCTGACCCAGAAGTATGCGATGCTGCGAACACAGGCCCTCAACGCGGAGGACACCCGGGACCTGTTGGACCGACTGCTAGGAGAACAATGAGCGGCAGCACCGCGCTTGAGTGGTTCAAGTCCAGCTACANNTCCACATCCGCGACTCCAAGAACCCGGACGGCCCCCACTTCACCGTCGCCCCGGACGCCTGGACCGCCTTCCTGACGCTCCCCCGGGCCCGCGCCTAGCGTCACGTGCGCTACTACCTCTACGTCTCCGGCGCCAAGCTGGACATGCTGTACGAGCAGATCCCACCGAAGCTCCTGAAGCGGATCGCCGTCGAAGCGAAGGTCGACCTCAAGGTGCTCAGCGTGGCCCTGCAGTCGCCGCGTCCGGACACCACCACGTACGACAAGCTGGACATCGTCGAGGCGTACCTGGAGCGGGAGTTCGACGTCAGCTGGATGACGGAGCCGAGACCCTGGTTCCGGGGTGATCTGGAGCTGCGGATCGCCGGGTACGGGTCCCCCGCCGGGCCGACGTTCATGACGGGCCGCGACGGCGACACCGTGGTCGCGCTGATCGGGTCGGCGCACCATCTGCTCGGGCAGCGGACCGCACCCGACACGATCCAGGCGTCCCACTCGATGCTGCCG
>NZ_LIPN01000089.1 GCF_001418325.1 Streptomyces atriruber
CGCGCAGGGCCGCCGCCGCGCCCGCGATCACCGCCACCACGGCCACGGTGATGCCGACTGCGTACGTCGCGTAGCGCTCGGCCCGCTCCTGGGAGGTCTCGGCGAGCGAGAAGGCCGCCGTGTCCGGTGGCGGGGCCTTCGACACCCCGGGGTCCGGGGTCGGCGAGGTCGCGGGCCGGGCGCTGTCGGATGCGGTGACGGCTCGCACGGGGTCGATCACGCCCCAGCCGACATAGTTGTCGTGGCCGTTGATGGAACGCTCCGCTGTCTGCTCGATCCGGGTGGCGATCTGAGCCGGGCTCCAGTCCGGGTGCCGGGACTTCAGGAGGGCGGCCACGCCGGCGACGAAAGGCGCCGAGAAGCTCGTGCCGTTGTCCGTGCACTGGCCCCCACCGGGGACGGTGGACACGATGTCCACGCCGGGGGCCGCGACGTCGACGAAGTCCCCGGGCTGGGAGAAGGCCGCTCGTTCGTTGTTGCGGTCGGAGGACGCGACCGCCAGGACGCCGTCGAAGGCTGCCGGGTACGTGTTCTTCACCTTGCCGTCCAGCCCGTCGTTTCCGGCGGAGGCGACCACCACGACCTTGGCGTCGAGAGCGTCACGTACCGCCTTGGCCAGGGCCGATGTGCGCGACAGGGGTTTCGTCGTGTCCTGGGAGATGTTGATGACATCGGCGCCCTCGGCGACGGCGTGGTCGATGGCCTTCGCCATCGAGTCGGAGTCGCCGCTGTTCTCGGCGTCGTTCTGGCGGATCGGAATGATGATCGAGGCGGGTGCGATGCCCACGAAGCCCGTTCCCTCGTGCGGTCGAGCCGCGATGATTCCCGCGACCTTCGTGCCGTGACCGACCTCGTCCTTGGTGGGGTCCGCGCCCTTGCCCTTCGTCAGGTAGTCGCGCCCCGCGCGGGCATTGACCGCCCCTGCGAGCTGGGGGTTCTTGTCGTCCACCCCGGTGTCGATCACCGCTACCCGAATGCCCCTGCCCTTCTTCCCGTCCTGCCACAGCTCGTCGAGCAGCACCCGCTGCAGCGGCCAGGGGCGGCCCTTGATCTGTTCGGCGGGGATCTGGCACGCGCCGCTCCCGGCCAGTCGCACCTGTGCGTGCGGGCGGGTACCGGCGTCGTCGGCAGCCGCCACGGGCGTGGCCGTGCTCATGGCTGCGACCGCGGCGGCCCCGACCAGCAGGGCTCTCTTCGTCGGCGGCACCGCTACCTCTGTCCTCTCCGTCGGTGGCATCAGGGGCGCGCAGGCTCAGGAACCCTGCGGCTGTCGGGCGCTGTTCGTGTCGAGGCGGGGCCCTTTGGCGAGGAAGTCGGACCAGGGCAGGGGGACCTTGGCGGGCCGGACGTTCTTGTAGCCGAGCTTGACCTGGGCCTCACTCGGCTCGGGGCTGCCGTCGGTCGTCTTCGGTTCGCCGTCCGATCCGATGTCTGACTTCTCGCTGTCGCTGTCGCCGTTGGCCTGAACGGCGTACCGCAGGCCGGTGTCCGTCACGAGGAAGAGCGACCCCGTCTTCGTCTGCGTGCCACGGACCTGGGTGTAGAGCAGGCCCGTTCCGGGGGTTACGTACGTGCTGGTGCCGCCTGCGCCGATGTCGGCCGGGTATTTCGTTCCGGCCCACGTGCTCAGCGTCGTGCCGCCCTCGTCATCCACGTTCCGCAGCACACTGCACACCGTGTCCCGACCGGTGCCGCTCGTGCCGCTGTTGACCTGAACGGTGCGATGCCGGGGCCACTTCGCGGCCTCCCCCTCGAAGGTGCCGTCGGCGGACTCGAAGTCCTGGAGGCCCACGGTGCGGGCCTCGCCGTCCATGTTCAGTCGCGCCGTCTGCCGTGAGTTGGTCAGGAGCCAGGCGGTGAATTCGGTGATCGGCTGGACCTTTCCGGGAAGCACCACGAAGTGCTTGACGCCCTCGCCGGTCTCCGCCTTCAGGACCATGCCGACCCGGTTCTCCTCGGAGGACAGCTGGTCCGACGCGTCGGCCGGGTCGCCCACGCTTCGGGGCAGCCGCGGGAAGCGGATCGGGCTGCCTCGGTGCAGCGTGGCCAGCCACTCCTTGGTGACCAGTTGCGGTTTCCTCGTCGGGCCCACGAGCGCGTCCGCCAAGAGGTCTCCCTCCGCGCCCGTCACTTCGTAGGCCGTCCCTGCCGCGTCCACCAAGTGGCGTGTCCCGGTGCGCGTTTTCACGTACAGGACTTCGCCCGTGTCGAGCCGCCGCGAGCCGTTCATCCTGTCGGCTTCCCGGTCGGCGAGGACGAACGTCGCCTCCTGCGTCGTGCGGCCCTCGGAACCCGGCTGCTCGCACACGGCCCAGCGCTTGGACCGGCCCGCCTCGTCGGGCGAAGGGAGGCGGTCAGGAGCGTAGGGAATGCCGATGATGGGGCCTCGTGGGGGCTTGCCCGCGTCGAGGATGCCGTCGCTGACCTGAATGACTTTGTAGTCGGCGCCGTTCATCAGCAGACGCGCCGAGGCCAGGTTGAGGACGGGGTGCAGGCGCGACTTCTTGCCGGTCTTGAGTACGACGTACCGGGTCGTCGAATCCTTGCCCACGATGACGCGGGTGCCCGGCGCGTCCCAGCCCGGGGGCGCCTTGGGCTGGAACATCCCCCAGGCGCCGAACACGGCCAGAACGAGAACACCCATGATCATGCTCGGCAGAAAGGCGCGCAGCGGGCGCGGCGCCCCCTCTTCGGATCCCGTCGGGGAGGGCTGGAGAAATGCCGCCAACGTCCGCTTCTTCGCGAAGGTGTACGCGTTGAGCTCGTCCCGCCGTGATGCCATGAGCGCCTGCTTCTCCCCCCACCGCAAGTCGGGGCGCGAACCCCATTCCTCCATTGCAAGACCCGGCCCCTACTATGCAGGGTGAGTAGTCACGCGTGCGCAGCGGGTAGGGCACCAGAGGCCGCAAGCACCCTGCTTGGCAAGGGGATTCGCCGGATTCGGGGGGTATGGAGTGATGGCTGCGGGCACCCGGAGCGGACCGCGAGCACGTGCACACGCCCCGGCCGCGGGGCCCGGCGGCTACCAGGGCGGCCCGGAGGGTTCGAGCCCGTCCGCCGGCCGCGGCCCCGCGTCCGT
>NZ_LIPN01000009.1 GCF_001418325.1 Streptomyces atriruber
GTCCTCGTGGTGGGGGGAGCGCAGGGCGGGGAGCTTGGAGCGCGAGAGCGGGATCACCGCGAGCCCGCGCTCGGCGGCGGACAGTGCGTGGGCGAGCGCGAGGGTCGTGGCATGGCGGTCGGTGGTGGCCATGCCTTCATGTTCGTACACATGTTCGAAGAAGGGAAGAGGGGGCGAGTCGGAACAGCGCCGGAATGGGGCGTTCCGCAGGGGCGGCGCCCCCGCGTACGGCTTCCACGGGCGGGGCTGCCGTAACGCTTCGCCCCATGCGGCGCCCGGCCCGAGCCGCGGCTCGACCGCAGGCGGGACGGGTGGAGCAGGATCCAGGGGGCGTGTGGCGGGTTTATCGACTTGTCATCACGCTTGCGAGGGAATCGGGGCTTCCGGGGTGGTTCGCCGGGGATTCGGTGGGCAACTCTGGAGTCGCGACGTCGTGCAGCACTCCGAGGCGGTCGGCCAACTGCCTTGGGAAAAGCCGTACTTCTGGTACTCCCGGTTCCGGCCGGTGCGTACCTCCTGCTCTGGAGGAATAGACATGGCAAGCATCCGTACCGCCCGCATCATCGCCGCCGCCGCCGCCGTCCCGCTGGCTGCCGCGCTCTTCTCGGGCGTCGCGCTGGCCGACAACGGCGCCTTCGCGAACAACGGATCGAACGCCGGCGTGGCGACGGTGAACGGAAGTGGGGTCGGGGACGACAACTCGGGGAACTCGTCCACGACGCAGCAGCAGGCCGTCGGCAACGGCGCCTCCAACCAGAGCAACACCGCCCAGGTGAACGGCTCCGCGTTCACGGCGATCGACCAGTCGAACGAGAACGTCGCGGTCAACTTCTCCCAGCTCTGGTGAGCCGGTAGCCCCAGGAGCCGATCGGGACGGCTCCCAGGGGAGCGAGTTGTGGGGTGTGACGTCTTGTGCGGCGGTGCTTCGGCGCCGCCGCACAGGTGTGTTCGGCGCCGAAGCGCGGGTGTGTTCGGGGGACGGGGCGCGGGGCGGGGCAGGGCCTC
>NZ_LIPN01000090.1 GCF_001418325.1 Streptomyces atriruber
GGTGTGGGCGCGGCTGCGGCGGTCGCCGCGGGGGTGGTGGGTCACGGCGGGCTGGGCGGGGCTCGCGCTGTTCGGGGCGGCCACCGCGGCCGACTCGCGGCTGCCGCTGAGCTGCGCGGCGACCGCCGACCCGGGCTGCCTCGCGCGGGAGCGGGCGGGCGGCGTCCCCTGGACGCACTCCGCGCACGCGGTCAGCAGCAGCCTCGCCGTCACCGGGGCGCTGGTCGCCATGGTGCTGCTCACGGTCGCCGCCCGCCGCCGCACCGCCCCGTGGCCCGCGCTCGCACGCACCGGGCCGGTTCTCGTCCTCCTCGAACTGGCCGCCACCGGCTGGACGCTGGCGTCCGTCGCCGCGTTCGAGGCCGACCGGGGGACGTGGGGCCTCGGGATCGGCCAGCGGCTGCAGGTGCTGTTCATCGCGGTGTGGCTGGTGGTGCTCG
Organism: Streptomyces atriruber; assembly: GCF_001418325.1. GTDB lineage: Bacteria > Actinomycetota > Actinomycetes > Streptomycetales > Streptomycetaceae > Streptomyces > Streptomyces atriruber. Next base: position 441 of record NZ_LIPN01000090.1, read on the forward strand.
CGTGGTCGGTGGCGGCTCGCGCATCCGCGGAGGCACGGCGGGAGTGACGTTCGTACGGGTCGGGGGAGTGCCGCACCACGTCGAGGTGACGGGCAGCGGGCCGGTGTGCGTGCTCGGCGCCGGGCTCGGGCTCGGCTGGTTCGACTGGGACCCGGTGGTGCCGCTGCTGGCCCCGCACCGGACCGTGGTCCGCTTCGACCGGCCGGGCCTCGGACTCAGCGGCCACGCGCGCGCGGTGCCCGCCGTGCGGGGCGAGGCGGAGCGGATCCTGCGGGTCCTGGCCGCGGCGGGGCTCGGCGGGGCGCGGGTGACGGTGGTGGGGCACTCGCTCGCCGGGTTCCACGCGGAGGCGTTCGCGCGGCTGTACCCGGAGCGTACCGAGGGGCTCGTCCTGGTCGACTCCAGCGTGGAGGAACGCCCGCGCACGTTCCTGCCGCGCGGGGTGCGGGTGGCAGCCACGCGCGCGTGCGGGACGGTGCTCTGCGCGGCGGGGCTGCCGCGGGCGACGGGGCCGACGCTGCGACGGCTGGCGGCGCCGACGCCCTGGGCGTGGCTGTACGGGAGCAGCAGGGTGTGGCGGGCGGCGCTCATGGAGTACGCGACGTACGGCGACGCGGCACGTGAACTCGCCGCGCTCCGGCGCCGCCTGCCGCTGCCGCAGGGGGCCCCGGTGACGGTGCTCGCCGCGTACGCGGGCGGCTCGCGACAGTGGCTGGACCGCCAGCGGAGGCTGGCCCGCGACCTCGGCGCGACGTTCCGCGTGGCGGAGCCGTCGGGCCACCTCGCCATGCGCGACCGCCCCGCGGACGTGGCGGAGGCGGTACTGGCGGGGCGCCGGAACATCACCTGACGACGGCACCCGAACCTGACGACGGCACCCGCCGCACACTGTCCCGGATGACGATGTGCGTGCCGAGGACATGGCGTTCCTGGCCCGTGCGGGGGGAGCCGGAGAGCGCGCGGCGGACCGCCGTGCGGCCCATTTCCTCGGCGGGGATGTGGACCGTCGTCAGGCCGGGGGTGATGTCACCGGCCACCGGGTCGTCGTTGTAGCCGACCACCGACATGTCCTCCGGGACCCGCAGCCCGTACTCCCGCAGCGCGATGATCGCCGCCGCCGCGGCCCGGTCGTCGCCCGCGAAGACCGCCGTGAAGTCGGGCCTGCCGTCCGCCTCGGCGAGCAGCTCGCGCATCGCCTGGTAGCCGTGGTTCTGCCCGAAGCCGGTGCCGTGCAGGACGGCCTCGCCGCGCGGCACCCCGTGGTCGTCGAGCGCCCGGAGGTAGCCCGCGAGGCGGTCCTCGCCGGTCGTGTTGCCCGGCTCGTAGCCGAGCAGGGCGATCCTGCGGTGTCCGGCGCCGAGCAGGTGACTGGTCACCGCGTGGGCGCCCGCCTCGTTGTCGTACTCGACGACCAGCGCGGGCACGTCGGGCGTCGGCGCGGGGCGCCCGCACAGCACGAGGCGGGAGCCTGCCGCCGCGAGCGCCTCGGCGTAGCGCGCCATCCGCTGCCGGTACTCGTCGTCCTGGATGACACCGCCCACCAGCATCACGGCCTCGGCGGCCTGTTCGCGCATCATCTGGACCAGGGCCAGCTCGCGGGCCGGGTCGCTGCCCGTGGACGCGACCAGGGTGAGGCGGCCGCGCTGTGCGGCCTCCATCTCGACGCCCTGCGCGACCTGCGCGTAGAACGCCCCCACCACGTCGAACATGAGCACCGCGATGGTCTTGCGGCCCGCCCCGGCCAGCGCGCGCGCGTGCGCGTTGGCGACGTAGTCCAGGTCCTTGACCGCCCGCAGCACCTTGGCGCGCGACGCCGTGGACGTCGGGTAGTTGCCCGCGAGGACCCGCGAGACGGTCGCTACCGAGACGCCCGCGCGCGCGGCCACCTCGCGGATGGTGACCCGCTCACCCACTGTGTCTCCCTCACCTTGCCATCGGCCGGCCCCAGGCCGGTGGCCAACCCGTCTGCTCCGGGGCGGAGTTGCCCCCACGGCGCTCCGCCCCGGACCATCATCCCGTGCCCCGCTCCCGGGTCAGTGCGCGGCCTCGTACTCCTTCAGGAATTCCTCCGCGGCGCGCTTGCCGCCCTGCGACAGCCACTTCTGGTGGATGCCGTCCCAGTCGGAGAGCTTCTTGCGGCCGGAGACGACCGCCGTCACGCCGTCCTCGATGATCTGCTGCATCGTGGCGCCCTGCCGGTTGAACGTCTCCGACATCAGGCCCCAGTGGTCGTCGGGCACGAGGAGCGGGACGACCTTCTTCTCCCAGGCGTGCAGCCGCTCGGTGAGGTCGGGGAAGCCGGGGAAGTACAGCGGCTGCGGGGCGTCCATGAGGTAGGGGAAGGGCAGGTTGGTCTTGGAGTCGATCAGGCCGGTCTCCGTGGCGACCGGGTCGCCGTCCTTGTTGTACTTGAAGTGGGTGCCCTCGACGCCGTAGTGCATCAGCTCGTACTCCTTCGAACCGAAGGGCGAGGCCAGCCAGTTGAGTACGCGCAGCATCAGCTCGATGCGGTCCTTGGAGGCCTTCTTGATGACGGTGTAGCCGAAACAGCCGCGGTTCTGCTGGTAGACGGGCGTGACGCCGTCGACCCGGTACGGCTCGGCGACGTCGAGGGTGAACTCCTCCTTGATCCCCTGGGCGTTGGAGATGACGGCGCCCCAGCCGTCGGTCATCGAGCGGACGGTCCCGTTGTAGAACTGGGTCTTCAGGTCGACCTGGGAGATCGACGTGGCGTCGGGGTTGTACGAACCGGCGCTGCGCATCTTCGCCATGTACTCCAGGGCCGCCTTGAACGCGTCGGTCCCGTACATGTCGGTGGCCTTGCCGCCCTTGATCTGCCACTGGTTGGGCGCGCCGTGCCACATCGCGTGGTACAGGTACCCGTAGAAGCCCACGGTGGAGGCGCCGAGGGCGAACTTCTTGCCCTGCGAGGCTTCCGCGGCCATCTTCTGGAAGTCGGGCGCGGACATGCCCGGCCGGTATCCGGCCGCGTCGAACGCCTCGCGGTTGATGAACATCGCGCCCTGCACCTTGGCCCGCTCGATCGGCAGTCCGTAGATGCGCCCGGCGATGCGCCCCATGCCCTCCCAGGCGTACGTGGGGATGTTGGCGAGGTTGGGGTAGTCCTTGACCGCGTCGCCGGACAGGTGGTCGCTCAGGTCCGCGCACCGCGACTTCACGAACTGCGACTCCCTCGGGAGCACATAGCCGCCACCGAAGTTGATCATGTCGGGCAGGTCGTCGCCCGACATGAGCGTCGACATCTTGGCGCGGAAGTCCGCGTCGGGCACGACGGTGAACTCGACCTCGACGCCCAGCGCCTCGTTGACGGCCTGCCAGTACTCGTTCCGCCCGACCGGCTTCGGCGGGGTGCCGTACGTGATCGTCATGACCTTGATCTTCTGCTTGCCGGTGCCGGGCTTCTCGGCCATCGCCCGGACCAGCTTCTCGGGGTACTTCGTGTACCCGGGCTGCACGCCCTCGGCGGTCGGCGCGAGGTCGGGGGTGGGGCCCTTCGCCGGGCTGTACGTCGGCCAGGGCACCACCTTCTTGCCCGCGTTGGAGACGTTGCCGCCGCCGCTCGAATCGGTCGAGCAGGCGGTGAGGACGGCCGGGGCGGCCAGGGCGGCGCCCCCGACGGCCATGGAGCGGAGCAGGGTGCGGCGCGACATCGAGGAACCGGACACGTGAAGGAGCCCTTCTGGACGACGAGTTGAGGTATCAGCTCTTGATGGCGCCGGTGAGCACGCCCTTGGTGAAGTACTTCTGGAGGAAGGGGTAGACGAGCAGGATCGGCACGGTGGCGATCACCAGGACGGCCATCTGGGTCGTCTGCGGGGCGGAGACCATGCCGGCCTCGCTCAGACCGGTGTCGGCGATCTGCGAGCCGCCGATGACGTACGTACGCAGCACCTGCGACAGCGGCCAGTGGCCGGACTCCATGTAGATGGAGGCATGGAACCAGGCGTTCCAGTAGCTCACGGCGTAGAAGAGGGAGACCACGGCGAGCGCCGCCTTGGACAGCGGCAGCACGACCCGCCACAGGATCTGCCAGTCACCGGCGCCGTCCAGCCTGGCCGCCTCGTACAACTCCTCGGGTATCCCCTGGAAGAAGCCGCGCAGCACGATCAGATTGAAGACGTTGATGAGGACGGGGGCGACGAGCGCGGCATACGTGTCCATCATCCCCATGCCCTTGACCAGCAGGAACGCGGGGATCATGCCGGGCGGGAAGAGGAACGTGAAGAGGATGAGCAGCAGCACGGGCTTGCCGCCGAAGACGCCGGGGCGGGCCAGGGCGTACGCGAGGAAGGTGGTGCACGCGAGGGAGAAGAGCGTGCCCACGACCGTGAGGCCGACGCTCACGCCGAGCGCCTTGGTGACGATGCCGCCGCTGAGGATGGTCCGGTAGGCGCGCAGGGTCGGATCGCTCGGCCACAGCACCCAGCCGCCGTTGTCGACGACCTCGCGGTTGGAGGCGAGCGAGGTCGAGACGATGACGAGGAACGGGATCAGCACGAGCCCGAGGACGACCGCCACCGCCACCGCCTTGGCGGCCTTGGTCGCGAACCGCGGCTTCTCCATCCAGGCGGGCCTGGTGACTTGACCGGTACTCACTTGTAGACCCCCTGCTCGCCGAGTCGGTGGGCGATCCGGTTGGCGGTGAAGACGAGCGCCGCGCCGACGACGCCCTTGAACAGGCCCGCGGCCGCCGCGTAGCCGGTGTCGCCGCCGACGATGCCCTGCCAGAAGACGAAGGTGTCGAGCACCTCGCCGACCTCCGGCCCCACGGACTGCCGCTGCAGCAGCATCTGTTCGAAGCCGACGGAGAGGATGTCGCCGAGCCGCATGATCAGCAGCAGGATGATGATGGGGCGGATGCTGGGCAGGGTGACGTGCCAGAAGCGCCGCCAGGGCCCGGCCCCGTCGATCGCCGAGGCCTCGTACAACTGCTCGTCGACCTGCATCAGCGCGGCGAGGAAGATGATCGTCCCCCACCCGGCGTCCTTCCAGATCACCTCGATGACGACGAGCGGCTGGTACGCGTCCGGGTTGCCGATGATGTCGACGGTGTGCAGCCCGGAGTCGCTCAGGAAGGTGTTCAAAAGACCGGTTTCGCTGAGCACTTGCTGGAAGAGCGCCACGACGACGACCCACGACAGGAAGTGCGGCAGATAGATCACGGACTGCGTGAACCGGCGCAGCAGGTCCGAGGTCAGGCTGTGCAGCAGCAGGGCCAGGGCGAGCGGCGCCGGGAAGAAGAAGACGAGCTGCAGCACGGCGATGAACAGGGTGTTCCACGTCGCGTGCCAGAAGTCCGGATCACCGAACATCCGCGAGAAGTTCTCCGTGCCCACCCAGGGGCTGGCCCACAGGCCGTCGAACGGAACGTACTCCTTGAAGGCCACCGCGTTGGCGACGAAGGCGCCGTAGTGGAAGACCAGGAAGTACACGAGCCCCGGCACCATGAGTAGCACCAGGACACGTGTGCGCTGAAACCGTTTCCACAGCTCACCACGCCCTGATTTTCCCCTACTTGACCCGCTTTTGCGGCTGCCGGGCGGCTTCACCGCCTCGGTTTCCGCCCGTTCCTTCGTCACCGTCGGCACGGCAACCCCTCCGTCGTCGGAATAAGGTGCCCGGAATCTAAAGCGGTTACTTCGCTCGGTCAACCCCCCTCGCCTCGCGCTCTCTTGACCGCTCTCCCGGATTGGTCCTAGCCTCCAGGCGCTGGTTGGTAACCGGTTACTACGAGGGACGGTCACGCGTGGCAGATCAGGCAGAGCGAGCGGATCGGCGAGAGCGGAGCGGTGAAGGACCGCCGGTCGCGGCCCTGGCCATGGGAACCGAGGTCGCGGACCGCGTGTTCGCGCCGGACCTGCGCGAACGGCTCGCCCGCAGCGTGGAGTTGGCGCCGCTGCTGCTGTCCGGGCCGCTCACCACACCCGAGGCCCGAGCGGTCCTGGCCGACACGGAAATCCTGGTCACGGGCTGGGAGTGCCCGCCGCTGACCCCGGAGATCCTGGCCGCCGCGCCCCGGCTGCGCGCGGTCGTCCACGCGGCGGGCTCCGTCAAGCCGATGGTCACCGACGCGGTCTGGGACCGGGGCGTCGTCGTCTCCTCGGCGGCGGACGCCAACGCGGACCCGGTGGTGGCCTTCACCCTGGCGGCGATCACGTTCGCCGCGAAGGGGGCGCTGTCGACCGCGGCCGGGTACGCGGCCGGGTGGCCCCCCTTCACCGGGCGGACCGGAGCGGACGCCCGCACGATCGGCGTCGTCGGCGCGTCCCGGATCGGGCGACGGGTGATCGCGGCGCTGCGCGCCTCGGACGCGGGCTGCCGGATCCTCCTCACGGACCCCTACGTGGCACCCGAAGAGGCGGCGTCGCTCGGCGTGGAACTCGTGGAACTGCCGGAGCTGTGCGAGCGCAGCAGCATCGTCACGATCCACGCGCCCCAACTCCCGGAGACCCGAGGCCTCTTGAGCGCCGACATGCTGAAGCTCATCCCCGACGGCGGGGTCGTCGTCAACACGGCCCGCGGATCGCTGGTCGACACGGAGGCGCTGGCGCGCGAGTGCGGGGAGGGGCGCCTGGACGCGTTCCTCGACGTCACGGATCCCGAGCCGCTGCCGCCGGACCACGCGCTGCTCCGGCTCCGCAACGTGCTGGTGACCCCGCACATCGCAGGGGCGCAGGGGAGCGAGGTGCGCAGGCTCGGGGAGTACGCGGTCGGCGAGGTCGAGCGCTATGTGTCCGGAGTACCGCTCCGGGGCCACCTGCTGCGTGAGGACCTGCCTCGCCTGGCCTGAACGTCACACAGCGGGACTGTCGGGCGGATTATTCAACAGCCGGAAGGAGGTTGTCCGAGGTACGGAGAAGTGCAGTCGTTAGTCATATGCCCTCGGTAACGTGGGAGCCACCTGCCTTCAAGTAGATAGGTGGTGGCGACCCGCGCCAGTGGGTTCCAAACGATGGCCTCCTTGCCCGAGCAGACGAGCTCTTGTGGTGTAGGACCTACCGCGCAGCGCGATGCGCCCTATCCGGCGCTGAAGGTCGACGCGGCAGGCATCGTGCTGTTCCACAACAAGCAGGCCGCTGCCTTACTGTCGCGGATCGGCGTCGGCGTCGCGCTGAGCGATGTCGCGCCCTCCTGGCTCGTCGAGGCGCATCGGCAGCGGGTCGGCGATGGGGCGGAGGACTCACCGGCCTGGGCGGGCGGCCGGATCGGCGGGCAGCCCGTGAAGGCGCTCGCCGGGCCGGGTGCGGACGGCGCCGTGACCTGGTGGCTGGTCGCCGACGGCGCCCCGGCCGGTGCGGCAAAGGAGTTGGCGCGCGAGCGGTCGAGGTCGGGCCTGCTGCAGGAGCTCTCCTCGGAACTGCTCGCCTCGCTGAACGTCGAGCGCTGCACGGCGGCGGCCGTGCGACAGGCGGCCCGGCATCTGGCGGACGCGGCCGTCATCGTCGGGACGGGTGACCGACGCGGCTTCCCCGTGGCGCGATGCACCACCGACGGGCCCGTGGTGCAGGAGCGGATCGCTCTGGACCCGGCCCAACTGCCCGGTCTGGAGGAGGCGTTGCTGGGGCTGCCCGCGGTGTCGTCCCGCTGGATCGACCCCCAGGAGGTGCCGTCCTGGGTCATGCCCAAGGAGTTCCCGGGCGCCGCCGACATCGGTTCGGTCGTGGTGGTGCCCCTGCCGGGGCACGGTGCGTCCGCCGGATGCCTCGTTCTGCTGCGCGACCGCCGGAAGGCGACGTTCACTCCCGCCGAGGAGTCCTTCGCCCAGCTCTTCGCCGCGCGTGCGGGCGCCGCCCTGTCCGTGGCCCGCAGCCACGCCCGCCAGGCGTACAGCACCGAGGTGCTGACGCGCGGGCTGCTGCCGCCGGTACTCGGGCGGGTGCACGGCATCTGCTTCTCCGGCCGCTACCGGGCCTCGGCGCCGGGCGAGCGCATCGGCGGCGACTTCTTCGACCTGCACCCCGCGGGCACCCCCGACGCCGAGACCGTCGCGGTGCTGGGCGACGTGTGCGGCAAGGGGCTGGAGGCCGCGGTCACGGCCGGCCGGATCCGCAACGCACTGCAGGCGCTGGTTCCGTTCGCCGCCGACCACACCCGCCTGCTGACCCTCCTCAACCGCGCGATGCTGTCCTCGGACGAGACCCCCTTCGTGACACTGGTCCTGGTCAGCGCCGTGCGGCGGGGCGCACGGGTGCGGCTGCGCATCTCCAGCGCGGGCCATCCCACCCCGCTCATCGTGCGCGCCACGGGCGAGGTGGAGGAGGCCAGGACCCGCGGCACGCTGATCGGCGTGTTCGACGACCTCGACTTCAGGACCGCCGAGGTCTTCCTGGAGCCGGGTGAGACCTGCCTGCTGTACTCCGACGGGATCATCGAAGCGCGCGGTGGGCCGCTGGGCGACGTGATGTTCAACGAGGACAGGCTGCGCTCCGTGCTGGCCCAGTGCACCGGGATGCCGGCGGAAGCAGTCACCGAACGCGTGCAGATGATCATCTCCCAGTGGGTGGGGCAGGGCCTGCACGACGACATGGCCGTCCTGGCGATCGGCGCGCCCCGGGACAGCCCGTCGGACGACGGCGGCGACGCCGACAGAGACGACCGGGCCGACAGACATGACCGAGCGGACAACGATGACCGAGCGGACAACGATGACCGATCCGACAGAGGAGACCGAGCCGATGACGATAACCGAACCGATGACGACGACCGGGCAGATGACGACGACTGGGCCGATGACGATGACGATGGCCGAGCTGACGACGGCTGATGGGCCGACGGCGGCGACCGAGCCGACCCGAGGAAGGCGAACCGGGTGAACGCAGGCAAAGACGCTCTCTTCCGGGCCGAACCGAGTGAGCAGTTGTGGCAGGCGCTGTGCGAGGGCGACGAGACCCGCGCCGTCGCCCTGGTGCGCCGCGCACTCGCCGCGGTGGGGCCGGAGCAAGGGGCTGCCACCGGGACCGCGGCCCGTGAACGGACGCGGGCCGCGGGCGAACGGGTCCTGCTCGAACTGATCGCCCCGGCCCAGCAGCGGTTGGGGCTCGCCTGGGCGGCCAACGAGATCACGGTGGCGCAGGAACACGCCGCCACGGTGATCAGTGAGCGGTGTATCGGGGTCGTCGCCGACAGCACCGCGCCCGCGCTCGCCGGTCCGGTCCTGGGGCGGGTCCTGGTGTCGTGCGTCGGCGGCGAGTGGCATGCCCTGCCCGCGCGGCTGGTCAGCGAAGTGCTGCGGCTGCGGGGCTGGCGGGTCGACCATCTCGGGGCGCAGGTCCCCACCGAGCACGTGGTCGCGCACGTACGCCGCACGCGTGCCCAGGCGGTGCTGCTGTCCTCGTCCATCCCGACGCTGCTGCCGGGCGCCCACAACGCGATCAGCTCCTGCCAGGGTGCGGGTGTCCGGGTGCTGGCCGGAGGCGCCGCTTTCGGACCGCAGGGGCGCTACGCCCGGATGATGCGGGCCGAATGGGCCGAGGACGCACGCGGCGCGGCCGCCCTGCTCGGCCGGAGTCCGACGCCGCCCGTGGAGGCGGCCCGCCCGCCCGATCTGGACCTGCCCCATCTGGCCGACCAGGAATACACCATGGTCTGCCGCACCAGACTGCAGTTGGTCAAGCAGGCCCTCGCCGACGTCGAGGAGGGCTTCCCCGAAATGCGCCGGTACAGCGAGTACCAGCGGGAGCGCACCGTCGAGGACATCGACTACGTCGTCGATTACCTCGCCACGGCCCTCTACGTGAACGACCCCGACCTGTTCACGAGGTTCATCGTGTGGACCGCGGACGTCCTGGTGGCCCGTGACGTCCCGCCGTGGTGTCTGCTCCCCGCCCTGGACTCGCTGCTGAACCGGCTCAAGGACTTCCCCCGCGCGGTCGGCATCCTCACCGCCGCCCGCCGCCTCCTCGATCCGCCCCGGTCCGCCCGGTCCACCTGATCACCCACCCGACCGCACGGCGCGCGAGGCAGGACCGGGCCTACGGCCTCGCGCCCCGCGCCTTCAGCATCGTCGACATCAGCGCGATCTCCGACTCCTGCGACTCCACCATGCCCCGCGCCAGCCGCCGCTCCGCGGACACCTCGCACCGCTCCACGCAGCCCTGCGCCATGTGCACCCCACCCTTGTGGTGACGCGTCATCAGCTGCAGGTAGAGGACCTCCGCCTGCTTGCCGCCGAGCTTCCCCAGCCGCTTGAGCTCGGCCCCCGTGGCCATCCCGGGCATCAGCGCGCCGTCCTCGCCCGGCGGCATGTCGCCCATGCCCATCCAGTCCATGGGCGACCCGTCGGGCACCTTCGGGAGCTCCCACAGATCGAGCCAGCCGAGCAGCATCCCGCGCTGGTTGGCCTGCGTCTGGGCGATGTCGTACGCGAGGCGCCGTACGTCCTCGTCCTCGGTGCGGTCCCGCACGATGTACGACATCTCCACCGCCTGCTGATGGTGGACGGCCATGTCGCGGGCGAACCCCGCGTCGGCCGACGAACTCGCGGGCGAGCCGCCCGAGTCGGAGTCCGTGGCGGCCACCGCCGCCGTGATGCCGCCCCCGGCGACGACCGCCGCCACGGCACAGCCGACGATCCAGTTGGTACGCCGCCTCACGCTGATCCCCACCTCACTGTGCCAGCCCGCTCGTGCACGCCGCCCCGGGCTCAGGCGTCTGCTTGCCCTGGACGTACTTGGAGAAGAACTCCTTGACCTTCGGGTCGTCCGCGCCCGTGACCGTCCGCTGGTGTGCCCACGCGGTCAGCATGACGGGGTCCTTCTGGTCCTTCACCGGGCTCATCAACGAGTACGGCGTGGCCTTGACCTTCGCTTCCAGCTTCTTCAGATCGGCCGGCTTCGCCTTGTCGTTGTACGTGACCCAGACGGCGCCGTGCTCCAGGGAGTGCACGGCGTTCATCTCCGGGATCTCCTTCTTGTAGACGTCGCCGTTGCAGTTCATCCACACCTGATTGTGGTCCCCGCCGACGGGCGGCGTCATGGGGTAGTCCACGTTCTTCGTGACGTGCGTACGGCCGAGCTTGCCCCAGACCTTCTCGCCGTCCGCCGAGACCTTGTACTTCGGCCAGCCCTTTCCGTCGCTCTGCGCGTCGGAGTCGTCGGCGGCCTTGTCGAAGAGGAAGAAGCCGCCCACGCCCAGCGCCGCGACGACGAGCGCGCTGACCGTGATCGTCAGGGCCCGGCCCCGGCGGTCACGCGCGCGCTCCGCCCGGCGCATCTCCTCTATCCGGGCCTTGCGGGAAGCGTTGCTCGTGTTCTTGGCGGAACCCATGTTGTGTCCTTCTGCGGAAAGGGACGGACGGGACGACGAACGAGTCCGCTGATCGTAATGGGAGGGAGGGCCCGCACCACAGGGCGTCCGCGCATCGATCCGTGGCAGGGGCAGAAGAATTTGAGCCACAGATGCGCATTACCTACGCTCGACGGCATGCGGCTCATGCGATCCACCGACCTGGCACTGCGCACGCTCATGCGCCTGGCCGTGGTGGGCCGGGAGGCCGCGGCGCCCACGACGCGCGAGGTCGCCGCCGACATGGCGGTGCCCTACACCCATGAGGCGAAGGTCGTCGCCGAGCTCCAGAAGATGGGCCTGCTGGAGGCCCGCCGGGGCAGGGGCGGCGGGCTCGCGCTGACCGAGGCGGGCCGCGGGGCGTCGGTCGGCGCGCTGGTGCGGGCCTTCGAGGGCGCGGGCGACGTGGTGGACTGCGAGGGCGGCACGCCGTGTCCGCTGAACTCGGCATGCCGCCTGCGCGACGCGCTGCGCAGGGCGCAGGAGGCCTTCTACGCCTCGCTGGACCCGCTGACGGTGGCGGACATCGTCGCGAGTCCGACGGGCCCGCTCCTGCTGGGCATCACGACCCGCACCGGCGACTGATCCGGCCCGCCCTCAGCCCTGCGCCAGCCAGAGGTCGGGCCCGAACACCTCGTAGTGGACGTCGGCGGCGGCCACCCCGTGCCCGATCAGCTGGGCGCGTACCGCCCGCATGAAGGGCAGCGGCCCGCACAGGTACGCGCGCGTGCCTGCCGCGATCGCCGTCGGCAGGGCCGCGAGGTCGACGCGCCCCGTGAGCTCCGCGGGGTGGCCCGCGTCCGGCCGCTCGTAGAAGAAGTGGGCCGCGCCGTCCGGGAGTTTGCCGGTGTACGCCTCGTGGTCGGCGCGCAGCGCGTGCTCGGCGGGGGAGCGGTCGGCGTGCACGACGGTGACGGGCGCCCGGTGCCCCGACCCGGCGAGCTGCTCCAGCATGGCGATCATCGGGGTCACGCCGATGCCCGCGGAGGCGAGGAGCAGCGGAACGTCCGCATCCGTGTCGTCGAGGACGAGATCCCCGTACGGGGGAGAGACGCGGAGGACGTCGCCCTCGTGCACACGCGCGTGCAGGTGGTTGGAGACCTCGCCCTCGGGCGCCCCAGCGGCTCCCCGCACCCGCTTCACGCTGATCCGCCGCACCTCGGAACCGGGCCCTTCGGAGAGGCTGTACTGCCGTATCTGCCGCGCCCCGTCCTCGAGTCGGACCTGCACGGACACGTACTGCCCCGCGCGGAAGTCCGGCGCCGGCGCTCCGTCGACGGGCCGCAGCCGGAACGTGGCGACGTCCTCGGTCTCCTCGACGCGCCCGACGACCTGCCACGCGCGCCACGTGTCCTCGCCCGCCGTGACGCCCTGCTCCGCGTAGAGCCGGGCCTCGATGGCGATGAGGGCGTTGGCCATCAGCCAGTAGACCTCGTCCCAGGCGGCGGCGACCTCGGGCGTGATCGCGTCGCCGAGCACCTCGACGATGGCGGCGAACAGGTGGCGGTGCACCGTCTCGTACTGGCCGGGGGCCACACCGAGCGAGGCGTGCTTGTGGGCGATGCGGCCCAGCATCACGTCGGGCCGCTCGTCGGGGTGCTCCACCAGATGCGCGGCGAAGGCCGCGATGGAGCCGGCCAGGGCCTGTCGCTGGGTCCCCGCCGCCTGGTTGCCGCGGTTGAACAGGTCCTTGAGCAGCTCGGGGTGGGCAGTGAAGAGCCGGTCGTAGAAGCGCTCGGTGATGTCACCGATGGCGGCTGCGACGACGGGAAGCGTGGCGCGGACGGTCGCGGCCGACTGATCTGACAGCAACGTGGGCTCCTCAGTGCCGATGAGCAGGGCGAGGTAAGGGGGGATTGCGCCCCCCTTGTCTGTTTCCGGACTCAAATTAGCATCCAAGATGCAAGTTATAGCGGCGGGGGGTCGGACCCGCCGCCGTTACGGCTGAGCCGTGCAGCAGGCACTATGGGCACAGAGCGGCAAGCGGCACGGCTCGGAAACCGCGGCACGGGGCCCGCAACGCGCGCGAAACCAAGGAGTGGGATGCTCGTGTGCCCGGCGCGTCCGGGGCACGGGTGCAGGTGGCCTGACCAGCAAGGATGGGTGGAAGCGGAAGATGAACAAGCAGCAGGAATTCGTGCTCCGTACGTTGGAGGAGCGCGACATCCGGTTCGTGCGCCTGTGGTTCACGGACGTCCTCGGCTTCCTGAAGTCGGTGGCCGTGGCCCCGGCCGAGCTGGAGCAGGCCTTCGACGAGGGCATCGGCTTCGACGGCTCGGCCATCGAGGGCTTCGCCCGGGTGTACGAGTCGGACATGATCGCCAAGCCGGACCCCTCGACCTTCCAGGTGCTGCCCTGGCGCGCGGAGGCCCCCGGCACGGCCCGCATGTTCTGCGACATCCTGATGCCGGACGGCTCCCCGTCCTTCGCGGACCCGCGCTACGTCCTGAAGCGCGCCCTCGCCAAGACCTCCGACCTGGGCTTCACCTTCTACACGCACCCCGAGATCGAGTTCTTCCTGCTGAAGGACAAGCCGCTGGACGGCTCGCGGCCCACCCCCGCGGACAACTCCGGCTACTTCGACCACACCCCGCAGAACGTGGGCATGGACTTCCGCCGCCAGGCCATCACGATGCTGGAGTCCATGGGCATCTCGGTGGAGTTCAGCCACCACGAGGGCGCCCCCGGCCAGCAGGAGATCGACCTCCGCTACGCCGACGCGCTCTCCACGGCCGACAACATCATGACCTTCCGCCTGGTCATGAAGCAGGTCGCGCTGGAGCAGGGGGTGCAGGCCACCTTCATGCCGAAGCCGTTCTCCGAGCACCCCGGCTCGGGCATGCACACCCACCTCTCCCTCTTCGAGGGCGACCGCAACGCCTTCTACGAGTCCGGTGCCGAGTACCAGCTCTCCAAGGTCGGCCGCTCCTTCATCGCGGGCCTGCTGCGGCACGCCGCGGAGATCTCCGCGGTCACCAACCAGTGGGTGAACTCCTACAAGCGCATCTGGGGCGGCTCCGAGCGCACCGCGGGCGCGGGCGGCGAAGCACCCTCGTACATCTGCTGGGGCCACAACAACCGCTCGGCCCTGATCCGCGTCCCGATGTACAAGCCCGGCAAGACGGGCTCCGCGCGCGTCGAGGTCCGCTCGATCGACTCGGGCGCCAACCCCTATCTGACGTACGCGGTGCTGCTCGCCGCCGGACTCAAGGGCATCGAGGAGGGGTACGAGCTCCCGCCGGGCGCCGACGACGACGTGTGGGCGCTGCGCGACGCGGAACGCCGCGCACTCGGCATCGAGCCCCTGCCGCAGAACCTCGGCGAGGCGATCGCCCTCATGGAGAAGTCCGAACTGGTCGCCGAGACGCTCGGCGAGCACGTCTACGACTTCTTCCTCCGCAACAAGAAGCAGGAGTGGGAGGAGTACCGCTCCGAGGTCACGGCCTTCGAGCTCCGCAAGAACCTGCCGGTGCTGTAGGGCCCGTAAGGGGCCCTAGGGGGCGGCGACGATCGAGTCCCGCAGCGGCGTGGTCGCGCGGACCCGGTACTCCTGGATAGCCCAGCCGTTGCCGTCCGGGTCCTTGAAGTACATGAACGTGCCGCCGTCCTGCGGCGCGTGCTGCATCGGCTCGGAGACGTCCAGGCCGCGGGCGACCAGCTCGGCGTGCGCGGCCTTCGCGTCGGCGACGCACAGCTGCAGGCCCTGGTAGGAGCCGGGGGCCGGGGTCGGCCCGTCCATCGTCTCCCAGAGCGTGTCGGCCAGCGCGATGGAACAGCCCGAACCCGGCGGGGTCAGCTGGACGATGCGCATCCCCGGCATGACCTCCGTGTCGATGTCGACATGGAAGCCCAGCTTGTCGCTGTAGAACTCCTTCGCCCGGTCGATGTCGCTGACCGGCAGCGGGATCACTTCGAGTGTGTATTCCATGGCCCGCAGTACACCAGGGAGTTGAGCCCTTGTCAGCGCTCGCGCGCCGGGGTGTCGCGGGCGGCCGGACACCACCGCTCCGGCACTCCGCCGAAAGGGCGTGCCCCGCAGGTGCGCCGAGGTCAGCGGGAGGCCGTAGGCTCGGGCCGAGGGGTGATCGAACGGAGGCTCGGCATGACGCTGCCGCAAGGGCGACGAAGCAGTACGTTCACGCGGCTGCTGCGGCATGGCTTCACCGACCCGTCCGCCGCGGAGCGGCTCCTCGACGACCCCGCGCTGAGCGCCGTGCGCGACGACCCGCTGCTCCTGGACGCGCTCGGCGCCACCGCCGACCCCGACCTGGCGCTGCTGGGCCTCGTCCGGCTCGTGGAGGGCCAGGACGACGACCTCGGCCGACGCGAACTGCTCGACACCCTCGTCACTGCGAAGCCTCTGCGCGACCGCCTCCTCGGCGTGCTCGGCGCCTCCGAGGCCCTCGCCGACCACCTGGCCAGGCACCCCCTGGACTGGCGGGCCCTCGTCACCTACGAATCGGCCGACCTGCACCCCGGCGTGGAGGAGTTCGAGCAGGGCCTCGCCGACGCCGTCGACCCGGTGTCGCTGCGCGTCGCCTACCGCCGCTGTCTGCTCTCCATCGCGGCGCGCGACGTGTGCGGCACGACCGACGTCGCCGAGGCGGCGGCCGAGCTCGCCGACCTCGCCACGGCGACGCTGCGGGCGGCGCTCGCCATGGCCCGCGCGGCGGCGCCAGGCGACGCCGCGCAGTGCAGGCTCGCGGTGATCGCGATGGGCAAGTGCGGCGGCCACGAGCTCAACTACGTGTCCGACGTCGACGTCATCTTCGTCGGCGAGCCCACCGACGGCGCCGACGAGGACAAGGCGATGCGCGCCGCGACCCGGCTCGCCTCGCACATGATGCGGATCTGCTCCGAGACGAACGTCGAGGGCACCATCTGGCCCGTCGACGCGAACCTCCGACCCGAGGGCCGGAACGGGCCCCTGGTCCGCACGCTCTCCAGCCACCTCGCGTACTACCAGCGCTGGGCCAAGACCTGGGAATTCCAGGCGCTCCTGAAGGCCCGCCCGGTCGCGGGCGACCTCGCGCTCGGCGAGGAGTACGTCGCCACGCTCGCGCCGCTCGTCTGGCAGGCCGCCGAGCGCGACAACTTCGTGACCGACGTGCAGAAGATGCGCCGCAGGGTCGTCGAGAACATCCCGGCCGGCGAGGTGGACCGGGAGCTGAAGCTCGGCCCCGGCGGGCTGCGCGACGTCGAATTCGCCGTGCAGATGCTGCAGTTGGTGCACGGCCGCAGCGACCGGTCGATCCGCAGCGGGTCGACGCTCGTCGCCCTCCAGGCGCTGGGCGCGGGCGGGTACGTGGGACGCGTGGACGCCGCCCAGCTCGACGACGCGTACCGCTTCCTGCGCGCCCTCGAACACCGCATCCAGCTCTACAAGCTGCGCCGCACCCACCTCGTGCCGGAGGACGACGCGGACCTGCGGCGCATCGGCCGCTCCCTGGGGATGCGCACCGAGCCGATCACCGACCTGGGCCGCGCCTGGAAGCGGCACACCTCCGTGGTGCGCCGCCTGCACGAGAAGCTCTTCTACCGCCCGCTGCTCGACGCCGTCGCCCAGCTCGCCCCCGGTGAGACACGGCTCAGCACCGAGGCGGCACGCGAACGCCTGGTCGCGCTCGGCTACGCGGACCCCAGCGCGGCGCTCAGGCACCTGGAGGCGCTGGCGTCCGGCGTGACCCGCAAGGCGGCCATCCAGCGCACCCTGCTGCCGGTCCTGCTCGGCTGGTTCGCGGACTCCGCCGACCCGGACGCGGGCCTCCTCGGCTTCCGCAAGGTGTCCGACGCGCTGGGCAAGACCCCGTGGTACCTGCGGCTGCTGCGGGACGAGGGAGCGGCGGCGGAGAACCTCGCCCGCGTCCTGTCCGCCGGGCGCCTCGCCCCCGACCTGCTGCTGCGCGCCCCCGAGGCCGTCGCGCTCCTCGGCGACCAGCGGGGTCTCGAACCGCGCGGCCGCGGCCACCTGGAGCAGGAGGTCCTGGCGGCGGTGCGCCGCGCGGACGGCGCCGAGCAGGCCGTGACGGTGGCGCGCGGGGTGCGGCGCCGCGAGCTGTTCCGTACTGCCGCGGGCGACCTCATCGGCTCGTACGGCACGGAGGACAGCCCCGCGGAGGACGATCCCGGCACGCTCGTGGACCGGGTGGGCGACGCGGTGTCGGACCTGACGGCCGCCACGATCGCGGGCACGCTGCGGGCCGTCGTCCGCGACGGCTGGGGCGACACGCTCCCCACCCGCTTCGCCGTCATCGGCATGGGCCGCTTCGGCGGGCACGAGCTGAGCTACGGCTCGGACGCGGACGTCCTCTTCGTGCACGAGCCGCGCGAGGGCGCCGACGAACAGGAGGCGGCGAAGGCCGCCGCCAGGGTCGTCGCCGAGATGCGCCGGCTGCTCCAGCTGCCGTCGGCCGACCCGCCGTTGCTCATCGACGCCGATCTGCGCCCGGAGGGCAGGAGCGGGCCGCTGGTGCGCACCCTGCGCTCGTACGAGGCGTACTACCGCCGCTGGTCCCTGGTCTGGGAGTCCCAGGCGCTGCTGCGGGCCGAGCCGGTCGCGGGGGACGAGGAGCTGGGGCGCGCCTTCATCGAGCTCGTCGACCCCCTGCGCTATCCGGCGGAGGGCCTCGGCGAGGACGCGGTCCGTGAGATCCGCCGCCTCAAGGCCCGCATGGAGGCGGAGCGGATGCCGCGCGGCGCCGACCCGACGCTGAACGCGAAGCTGGGCCGTGGCGGCCTTTCCGACGTCGAGTGGACCGTCCAGCTCCTCCAGCTGGAGCACGGCTGGGCCGAGCCCGGGCTGCGCACGACCCGCACCCGGGAGGCCCTGGCGGCGGCCTGCGCGGCGGAGCTGATCCCGACGCAGGACGCGGCGACCCTCGACGAGGCGTGGGTCCTTGCGGCCCGCGTCCGCAACGCGGTCATGCTGGTACGCGGCCGGGCGGGCGACACGTTCCCCTCCGACGGCCGGGAACTGGCGGCCGTCGCCCGCTACCTGGGATACGACCCGGGGCACGTGGGCGACATGCTGGACGACTACCGGCGCATCACGCGCAGGGCGCGAGCGGTGATGGAGGAGCGCTTCTACGGGGCGTGAGGCCGCGGGCGCCGCCCGCACTGCCCCAACAGACACGGGACACTGCCCTTGCGCCCCTGGTCCGGCGGCCGTGACATGGCGTATTCAGGAAGAGTTCGATCTGTCTGCCTGGAGGCCCCATGCGAGCCCGTGAAACCGCCCGACCCGCCGACGGCGAGCGAGCCGGCCGCGCACCGGCCCGTCCCGCCGCGTCGCCGTCGAGCGCAGGCGGCAGCATGAGCGCCCAGGAGATCCGGGCACTGCAGCGCAGCGCGGGCAACGCGGCCGTAGTCCAGGCGGTGCAGCGCTCCGCCGTCCACGACGTGCTCCGCGGCGGCGGGCGGCCGCTCGACACGGGAACCCGCACCGACATGGAGGCCCGCCTCGGCGCGGACTTCTCCGACGTCCGCGTCCACGACGACAGTGCGGCCAAGGCCTCCGCGGCCGAGGTCGGCGCCCGCGCCTACACCTCCGGCAGCCATGTCGTCATCGGCGAGGGCGGCGCGGACCGCCACACGCTCGCCCACGAGCTGACGCACGTCATCCAGCAGCGCCAGGGCCCGGTCGCGGGCACCGACCACGGCAACGGGCTCCGCGTGTCGGACCCGTCCGACCGGTTCGAGCGCGAGGCCGAGGCGAACGCCCACCGGGTCCTGTCGGGCCCGGCGCCCGAGGCCCACACGGAGGCGGCCCCGGAAGGACACACGGCCGCAGAGGCCACGGTCCAGCGCGCCCCAGGCACCCAGACGGCCCCGCGGGTGGACTGGAACCAGCTCCTGGACACCATCGTCGGCCAGGACCGTTCGCTCGGCGGCTTCCAGTTCGGGTCCGAGTGCCGGAACAACGGCGGCAACAACCTCATCTCCCGGCCCGTGGAGGTCACCGTCACGGCAGGCGGCACCACCGCCCGCCTGGCCGTCCACCTCAATGTGATGCTCACCAGCGGCGGCGAGGTGCGGGACCGCAAGACCGGCGACTCCACGGCGTCGATCAGGGGCTCCCTCTTCCACCTGACGGCCCGCCCGATGGCCGGCCAGAACCTGATCCACGAAGCGGGCGCGTCCAGCCTCACGGCGATGGAGTCCATCCACGTGGGCCGCAACAACGCCGACGGCTGGAACAACCGCCCCGGCAACACCCAGGCCCTGGCCGACGCTGTCGACGTGCCCCGCGAGGCACTCCTCGCCGCGCTGGACGGCAGGTACCCGCACAGCGGCATCGAAGGCCTGATCGAGCAGTTCAAGAAGGACGTCGGCCGCGCCGTGATCCACGGCCTGGCCCCGGAGGTCGTCCACGTGAACTGGGACGGCGACGAGTCGTTCAAGTAGGGCCGGGGCGGCCCTGCGCCGCCACCTCGCGCGGCAGCGCGTAGGGCATCGAGCCGTACCAGAGGCGGGCCACCGCGAAGCCGAAGGCCAGGCAGATCATGCCGCCGACCGCGTCGAGCCAGAAGTGGTTGGCGGTGGCCACGATGACGACGAGTGTCGCGACGGGGTACAGAAGGCCGAGCACCTTGGCCCACGGCACCGAGGCCAGGGCGAAGATGGTCAGGCCGCACCACAGGGACCAGCCGATGTGCATCGACGGCATCGCCGCGTACTGGTTCGACATGTTCTTGAGGTCGCCGGAGGCCATCGAGCCCCACGTCTGGTGGACGACCACCGTGTCGATGAAGTGGGTGCCGTTCATCAGGCGGGGCGGGGCCAGCGGGTAGAAGTAGTAGCCGAGCAGGGCCACCGCCGTCGTCGCGAAGAGGACGAGGCGCGTGGCCGCGTACCGCCCCGGATGCTTGCGGAAGAGCCACACCAGGACGCCGAGCGTCACGACGAAGTGCAGGGTGGCGTAGTAGTAGTTCATGCCGACGATGAGCCATGTCACCGAGTCGACGGCGTGGTTGACGCTCTTCTCGAAGGCGGCCCCCAGGTCGTTCTCGACGCGCCAGATCCAGTCCGCGTTGCTCAGCGCCTGCGACTTCTGCTCCGGCACGGCGTTGCGGATCAGTGAGTACGTCCAGTAACTGACCGCGATCAGCAGGATCTCGAACCACAGACGGGGGCGGCGGGGTGTTCGGAGCCGACGGAAACGACGCAGCACGTTCCGCCCATTGCGGCCGTTTTCCTCGTCCGCGATGGGTGATGCAGCGGGCCTTTCCTGGCCCTCAAGTGTCGTCACGGTCGTCTCACCCATAGGGACAGAGTCTGCCAGATCCCCACCCTTCGACCGATCATCCCTTGGTCCCGTTCGTACCGCATTCTCTACGCCGCAGGAAGGAGGCCGCGTCCCTGAGGTGACCCTAGGGGCGCCTGGGGCCCGATGCCGTTGAACCCCGAACCACCAGTTCGGGCATGAAGACGAATTCGCCGGGCGGCGCGGGGGTCCCGCCGATCTCCTCCAGGAGCGTCCGCACCGCTGCCTGACCCATCGCGGGCACCGGCTTGCGCACCGTGGTCAGCGGCGGGTCCGTGAACGCGATCAGCGGCGAGTCGTCGAAGCCGACCACCGAGACGTCGTCGGGGACCTCCAGGCCGCGCTGTCGCGCCGCCCGTATCGCCCCGAGCGCCATCATGTCGCTCGCGCACGCCACGGCCGTGCAGCCGCGGTCCAGGAGCGTCGAGGCCGCGGCCTGACCGCCCTCCAGCGTGTACAGGGAGTGCTGGACCAGTTCCGCCTCGACGGCGTCGGGGGACAGGCCCAGCTGGTCCCGCATCGTGCGGACGAAGCCCTCGATCTTCCGCTGCACGGGCACGAACCGCTTCGGACCGAGGGCGAGCCCGATGCGTGTATGACCCAGGGAGACGAGGTGGGTCACCGCGAGGCGCATCGCCGCGCGGTCGTCCGGCGAGACGGACGGCGCCTGCACCTTCGGCGAGAAGCCGTCCACCAGCACGAACGGGACGCCCTGTGCCCGCAGCTGTTCGTAGCGGTGCATGTCGGCGGAGGTGTCCGCGTGCAGCCCCGAGACGAAGATGATCCCGGCGACCCCGCGGTCGACCAGCATCTCGGTCAGCTCGTCCTCCGTGGACCCGCCGGGGGTCTGCGTGGCCAGCACCGGCGTATACCCCTGCCGGGTCAGGGCCTGCCCGACGACCTGCGCGAGCGCGGGGAATATCGGGTTCTCCAGCTCCGGCGTGATCAGCCCGATCAGGCCCTCGCTGCGTCGGCGCAGGCGCACCGGGCGTTCGTAGCCGAGCACGTCGAGCGCGGCGAGCACGGACTGGCGGGTGCCCGCGGCGACGCCCGGCTTGCCGTTGAGCACGCGGCTTACTGTCGCTTCGCTGACCCCCGCCTGGGCTGCGATGTCGGCTAGCCGTGCGGTCACAGGATCGGACTGTACCGGTCGTGCGTCAGGCTGCCCACCAGACGGCCGAATCCGCCGGGAGCACGGTCCGCCCGGCGCCGGGCGCGACCTCCGTGCTGGCGAGGAGCGGCGTGCCGGGCGTCGGCAGCGCGACGGGCGAGGCGGAGAGGTTCACCGTGCACACGAACGAACCGGCGGAGGTGACACGGCGGAAGGCCAGGACGCCGTCCGGCGCGGGCAGCCACGTGATGTCGCGGCCCGCCCCGAGCGCCGGATGCGCGCGGCGCACGGCCAGCGCACGGCGGTAGAACTCCAGCGTCGACGCCGGATCGCCCGACTGCGCGGCCACCGAGAGCTCCTTCCAGGAGTCCGGCTGCGGCAGCCAGGTCGGGCCGTCCTCGTGGGGCCCGAAGCCGAACGGGGCGCGCTCCCCGGACCACGGCAGCGGCACCCGGCAGCCGTCCCGCGTGCCGTCCTGCCCCGCGCTGCGGAAGAACGCCGGGTCCTGGCGCACCTCGTCCGGCAGCTCCGTCACCTCGGGCAGCCCGAGCTCCTCGCCCTGGTACAGATACGCGGAGCCGGGCAGCGCCAGCATCAGCAGCGTGGCCGCCCGCGCCCGGCGCAGCCCGTGGGCCCCGGCGCCGTCGGCGAAGCGCGTCGCGTGCCGTACGACGTCGTGGTTGGAGAGCACCCAGGTGGCGGGCGCGTCCACGGCGTTCATCGCGGCGAGGGAGCGGTCGATGACGGCGCGCAGCGCGACCGCGTCCCAGCCGGTCGTCAGGTACTCGAAGTTGAAGGCCTGGTGCAGCTCGCCGCAGCGCAGGTACCGCGCGCTGCGCTCGACCGTCGGGGTCCACGCCTCGGCGACGGCGATCCGCCGCCCCCTGTCCCCCTCCCCGTACTCGTCGAGGATCCCGCGCCAGTCGCGGTAGATCTCGTGCACGCCGTCCTGGTCGAAGTACGGCACGGCCTGCTTGCCGAGGAGCTTGACCTGCTCCGCGTGGCCGATGTCCGGCAGGCCCGCCGCCTTGACCAGGCCGTGCGCGACGTCGATGCGGAAGCCGTCGACGCCGAGGTCGAGCCAGAAGCGCAGGACGGAGCGGAACTCGTCGTGGACGTCCGGGTGCTCCCAGTTGAAGTCGGGCTGCTCGGGCGCGAAGAGGTGGAGGTACCACTGCCCGTCCTCGACCCGGGTCCAGGCCGGGCCGCCGAAGACGGACTCCCAGTCGTTCGGGGGCAGTTCGCCGTCCGCGCCCCGCCCCGGCCGGAACAGGAAGCGGTCGCGGGCCGCGGAGCCGGGGCCCTCGCGCAGCGCCCGCTCGAACCACTCGTGCCGGTCGGAGCAGTGGTTGGGCACGATGTCGACGATGACGCGCAGACCGAGCGCGTGCGCCTCGCCGATGAGGCCGTCGGCGTCGGTGAGGGTGCCGAACATCGGGTCGACGGCGCGGTAGTCCGCCACGTCGTACCCGGCGTCGGCCTGCGGCGACGCATAGAAGGGGGAGAGCCAGACGGCGTCCACGCCCAGGTCGCGCAGGTACGGCAGGCGCGCCGTGATGCCGGGCAGGTCGCCCATGCCGTCGCCGTTCCCGTCGGCGAAGCTGCGCGGGTAGACCTGGTAGATGACGGCGTCGCGCCACCACTCTCCTGCGGGTGAGGAATCGGTGGCGGGCGCGGCGGTGACGTTCTGGGTCATGTGGTCCCTCAGGACGGGCGGGGCGGTCGGACTCTCCGGTAGAACGCCCGGCGGAACACGAAGGTCACGAGGGTGTCCCCCGCACCGGTGGCGTCACGGACCGGGCGAGCGGACAGCCGGGGACCCCGGTTCGGTCGCGCGGCGTACGCACCAAATGCACCAGGCGCGCCGGGCGGGCCGCAGATTCTACCGGCAAGTCCCCCTCGTACCACGAAAGTTCCCGGAGCTTCACCGATCCCGGTCGGAGCCGCACGCCATCTCCCGCCGGGTGCGCCGGAGCGCTAACTTGGTCGGGCAGGCCTGCGGGAGGTCTGCCCCACCAGCCCCAAAGGGGCCCCGTGTGAGCGCGAAAGCCAAAGCAGGCACCACGATCCTGGTCGTGGACGACGTCGCCGCCAGTCGGTATGCGCTGGGTGCGGTCCTGCGCAGGGACGGCCACCGCGTCGTCCTCGCCGCCAGCGCGGGCGACGCCCTCATCGAGCTCGACGTGCGCCGCCGCGCGGGACGGCTGCCCGACGTGGCGCTCGTCGACGTCGGCCTGCCGGACATGAGCGGCTTCGACCTGTGCCGCCGCCTCAAGGAGTCGCCGCCGTTCGCCGCCCTGCCCGTCGTGCACTTCTCGGCCGCCCGGATAGCCCCCGCCGACCGGTGCCGCGGCCTGGACGCGGGCGGCGAGGCCTATCTGACGGTGCCCGCCGAAC
Source organism: Streptomyces atriruber (assembly GCF_001418325.1). Taxonomy (GTDB): domain Bacteria; phylum Actinomycetota; class Actinomycetes; order Streptomycetales; family Streptomycetaceae; genus Streptomyces; species Streptomyces atriruber. Next base: position 24,515 of record NZ_LIPN01000090.1, read on the forward strand.
CGGAGGAGATCCAGGCCGTCGTGCGGGCCGCGGCCCGCGGCGCACGCCACCGCAGCGACGCCGAGGCGCAGGCCGGACATCTCACCCGGCTCGCCGAGACCATCCTCGCCGTGCACTCCGCCCGCTGCCCGCGCGAGCTCGCCGAGGCCGCCGCGGTCGGCACGGCCCGCCTCACCCACGGCCCCGCCGCGGCCTTCGTCATCGGCGACGACGGCGAGCTCCACCGCAGCCTGTCCCGGCGCAGGGCCACCGCCGCACTGCCCGACGAGGGCGCGCACGACGCGGTGGTGCGCCTGATCCAGCGCCGCATGACGGGCCACGTCGGCGTGCACGACACCGTCGTGCACGCGCCCCTGTGGCCGGCGGGCTTCTTCCACGCCGAGCCGTCCGACGGCACCGGGCGCCCCGTCGGGGCCCGCCTCGCCCTGGCCCGCGCCCACGAAGGGGCCGCGCCCGTCTGCCTCGCCACACCCGTGTACGACCAAGGACCCGCGCCCGGCACCGGGCGGTTCGTGGGGCGGCTCGCCCACGCCACCGCGGTCGCCGCCGAACGACTGCTGATGTACGAGATGGAACGCCACATCGCCCTCACCCTCCAGCGCAGCTTCCTGCCCGCGCACGTGCCGCAGACCCCCGGCACCGAAGTCGTCGTCCGCTATGAACCCGCCACCCGCGACACGGAGATCGGCGGCGACTTCTACGCCTCGCTCGACACCCCGCAAGGCCTCCTCACCGGCATCGGCGACGTCGTCGGCCACTCCCTGGACGCCGCCACCGTCATGGTCGAGATCCGGCACGCGCTGCGCGCCTACTGCATAGAGGACCCCGACCCCCGGACCCTCGCCCGCCGCCTCGACGGCATGCTGCAGCGCTACCACCCCGAGGTGACGGCCACCCTCTGCCTGGCCCTCGTCGACCCCGTCACCGGACGCATCCGCGTCGCCAACGCCGGGCACATCCCGCCCCTCGTGGTCGGCGACGACGGCACCGCCCACTACCTCCGGGCGAGCGGCCCGCTGCTCGGCCTCGGCCTGGACAGGCCGCCGCTCACCGAGTCGGTCCTGCGCCCCACGGACCGGCTCCTCCTGGTCACCGACGGCCTCATCGAGACCCGCGGCACCGACCTCGCCGAGTCCATGGAGCACCTGCGCACGGTCGCGGCCGAAGCGCCCCTGGGTGTCGCGGCCCTCTGCGACACCCTGCTCGCCTGCCTGGGCCACGGCCGCGACGACGACATCGCGCTCCTCGCCATGCGGCTGCGCGCGGACGGCTAGGGCCTGTCCGGCGGGTCATGGCGCGGGGCGCGGGGTCTGGCACGCCCCTCTTCGGCGTTGTCGTCGGTTTGATCCGCCGGACAGGCCCTAGCCGAGCGGCCTCTCCATGAGCAGCACGCCGTACGGGGCGCCGTCCGCGGCGACCTTGTCCGCCAGTTCGCCGACGACCGCGTAACCGGCCTCTTCGTAGTACGTGTGCAGGCGGGGGTTGGTCGTCACGACGTCCAGGCGGCTCAGTTCGCGGCCCGCCGCCGCGATCCGGCGCTCGGCGTCCCGGAGCAGCGACCGGCCCGTGCCCGCGGGCGCCCCGCGCCGCGTCATCAGCCGGTGCACGTACCCGGCGACCGGCGGCTGCGCGCCCCACGCCTGTTCGTCGGTCCACCACAGCTCGTACGCGCCGAGGACCCCTGACCCGTCGTACGCGAGCCACACCTCCGCGGCCGAGGAGCCGATCACCCGCTCGAAGTGCCGTTCGTCCTTGGCGCCCGGCTGCCACTGGTCGATGCCGTGGTCCAGCATCCAGCGGGCCGCGCCCTCATAGAGGCCGACGAGAAGGGCCGCGTCGTCGATGTCCGCGCCGCGGAAGGTGAGTTGTGCTGTCATGGGGCCAGTGTGGCAAGCCGTTCGAGGAGCTCCGCGAACGGGCCGTCGGCCGGCTCCGAGGCGAGGACCTCGCGCAGCAGCGCCGCCATCCCCTCGTCGTAGGCGGCGCTCACCGCGGCCAGCGCCGCGAAGTCGTGCACCAGCTGCAGCTCCAGCTCCGCGCGCGGAATGCGGCGGCCGTCCAGCCAGATCAGCGCCGTCGACTCGGCGAGGGAGATCCACGACCGCACGACGAGTTCGAGCCTGGCCGAGGGCTCCGTGACGTCGAGCTGGAAGAGGACCTGCTCGTACGCCGCCTGGCGCACCGAGTCGACCAGCGCGTTCGTCGTCGAGGAGCCGACCGCGGGGCCGCCCCGCATCAGCGCGGAGAAACCGGGCCCGTGTTCGTCGACGAAGGAGAAGAAGCGGCCCATCACCCGCAACAGGCGCGCCCCGGGCGGCCCTTCGCGCGGCTCCACGAACCGGCCCGCCAGATCCTCCGCCGCACGGCGCAACGCCGCCTCGTACAGGCTGAGTTTGCCGGGGAAGTAGTGGTAGACCAGCGGGCGCGAGATGCCCGCGGCCACTGCTATCTCGTCGATGGACACATCGTCGGGCGAGCGGTGGCTGAACAGTTCGAGCGCGACCCCGATCAACTGCTGCCGCCGCTCCTCGACACCCATCCTGCGGCGCACCCCGGTTGTCATGCGAACACCTTACCGAGCAGAACCGGCCCCGCGCCGGGCCGGTCCGGGTCCGTCCCCGGGCGCCCGCCTCACATGTCCAGGACGAGCCGCTCGCCGCGCGCCCGGGAGACGCAGATGAGCATGGAGTCCGCCCGCTCGTCGTCCGTGAGCAGTTCGTCGCGGTGGTCGATCTCCCCTTCCACGACGCGCTGTTGGCACGTTCCGCAGAATCCCTGCTGGCAGCTGTACGCGGTGTTGGGCAGCTCGGCGCGGACGGCGGCGAGCACCGTGGTGTCCGCGGCGACCGCCACCGTGCGTCCGCTGCGCCGCAGTTCGACCTCGAATGCGGCGTTGCCGTCGGTGGAGGTGCGTGGCGTGAACCTTTCCAGGTGCAGCGAGCAGCCGTCGGGCAGGATGGCGTCGACGGCGTCCATCAGGGCCTCGGGCCCGCACACGTGGACGGCCGCGCCCCGCGGGGTCCCGTCCAGGAAGGCGGCCAGGTCCGGCAGCCCGGCCTCGTCCTCGGCGACCACGGTCACCTGCCCGCGCCCGGCGCCGCCGAGCTTCTCCACCTCTTCGAGGAATGGCATCGACGCACGGGAACGCCCCCCGTACAGCAGCCGCCACCGCGCCCCGGCCGCCTCGACGGCCCGCAGCATCGGCAGGATCGGGGTGATCCCGATGCCGCCCGCCACGAACACGTACGACGCCGCGTCGGCCAGCGGGAAGCGGTTGCGCGGCCCGCGCACCTCGACCTCGGCGCCCTCGCCGAGCTGCTCGTGCACCTCGCGCGAGCCGCCCCTGCCGCCCTGGTCGGCCGGGATCAGCCGGGTCGCGACGGTGTACGAGGAGGAGTCCTCGGGGTCGCCGCAGAGCGAGTACTGCCGCACGAGCCCCGAGGGCAGCACGATGTCGAGGTGGGCGCCGGGCTGCCAGGGCGGCAGGTCCGTCCCCTCCAGGCGCAGTTGTACGACTCCGTCGGCGACGGTCTCGTGCCGGGCGACGCGCAGCCGCAGGGCCCGGGAGCGGGGCTGCCCGGAGATCGGCTCCTCCAGGGCGGGCAGCGGCCACAGCGGGGAGGTCTCGATGCGGCGGCGCAGGGCCCGCCTGGTGAGCAGGGCGACGCCCGCGACGAGGGCGACGGTGCGGATGCGGGGCATGTCAGACGGTCCCCTTCTCGGCGGCGAGCGCGGCGACGGCGGCGGGCGAGGCGGCGAGATAGGCGGCGGCCTGCTCCGTGCTGCCCTCCTGCGAGGGGTGGTAGGCCCGGCTGAGGTAGCGGGGGATGGAGCGGATCATGTCGCCGGTCGACGGCAGGGTCCCTGCCCGTCCGCTCCGGTAGAAGTCCTTGAAGCTGGCCTTGCCGTCGACGAGCGTCGGGTCGTTCTCCATGAAGAACCGCGCCCCGCGCTGCCAGAGGAAGACCAGGGCGCCGAACGCCGTCGCCCAGGTCCTGGCCCGGCGCCGGTAGCCGCCGTCGACGTGCATGAACAGCTCGAAGGCGACGGACCGGTGCTCGACCTCCTCCGCGCCGTGCCAGCGCAGCAGGTCCAGCATCGTGGGGTCGGCGCCCCTGCGGTCCAGCTCCTCGGCGTTGAGCACCCAGTTGCCGAGGAACGCGGTGTAGTGCTCGATGGCCGCGATGATCGCGACGCGCTCCATCAGCCACCACTGGCGCGGCTTGCCGGGCGGCAGCGTCCGGTCGCCGAGCAGCTTCTCGAAGAGCCAGTCCACCTGGGCGGTGTACGGCGTCGGGTCGAGCCCCTGCTCCTTGAGGTGCGGAAGCACCTCGTCGTGGGCCTGCGAGTGCATGGCTTCCTGCCCGATGAACCCGATGACGTCCTCGCGCAGTCTGTCGTCCCGGATCAGCGGCAGGACCTGCTTGTAGACGTGCACGAACCAGCGCTCACCGGCGGGCAGCAGCAGGTGCAGCACGTTGATGGTGTGCGTGGTGAACGGGTCGTTCGGGAGCCAGTGGAGCGGGGTGTTCTCCCAGGAGAAGGAGACGTTGCGTGCCTTGAGCGCGATGTGCTCGGACGCGACGGGCTCGGGCGCCCGGCTCTGCGTATTAGACATGGCGTCAATGTACTGATGGGTAGTTCAGCGGTACAGGGGTGTGCGCGGGTAACTTCCGTCAGCGCAGTGTCGTGACCTTCGTTCCGTCGGCCAGCCGGCCGGTGAGCCGGGCCTTCGTGGACCGCTCGGTCCGCGCGGCCAGGACATTGCCCACCGCGCGCTCGCCGCCGGACGCGGTGACGGACGTGACGTTCTTGCTGCCCGCGCCCAGGAGGTACCAGGCGCCCGCCCGGGACTTCCACAGGACGCCCGCCAGGACCTTCGGGTCGCGGCTGCCGCAGGCGGGGGAGTCCTCGGCCTTGGCGGCGACGGCGCCCGCGGGCCCGTCGGAGGTCTGGAACTGGGCGAGGATCCGGCTGCCCTCGCCCCGCCAGGTGTCGGCGCGGGTGCAGACCCAGTCGGCTGCGCCGTTGGCCTCGGGCAGGGCCTGACGGGCGTACGTCCATGAGTTCACGGAGCGGACGCCGTGCGAGCGCACCGTGGCGAGGGAGCACGCGGACTTCGACCACTCCGCGGGCGTGGCCTCGCGCGGGGCCTGCGGGCGGCCCGCGGTCAGATGGGCGGGGACGAGCTCGCCGAGGTCGGTCGACATGCGCACCGCGCCGGAGCTCTCGCGCAGCCGCAGCGCGTTCCACGAGGTGCACGCGCCGGACTGCACGGGACCCGCGAAGGGGTCGGTGACGCCGTCCGCGGAGCGGTGCAGCGCGACGGCCTTGGCGGCGGGCTTCAACAGGTCCTGCACCGCCGCGGCCTTGATCCACGGAGCCGTCAGATAGCGGATGTTCCCGTCGGCGCGGTCGACGACGACGGCGTTCGCCTCGGTGCCGGTCGCGCCGTCCACACGCGCGAAGTCGAGTGCCGCGCCGCCGGTGCCCTCCTTCGGCTCGGCGTACCGCACGATGCGCAGGCCGTCGTAGAGCAGCACCACGCGCGCGGAGTCGACCTCGCCCGCGTAGAGCAGCCTGGCCGGTCCGGGCGGCGCTCCGGCGGCGGTGCCCGGCGTCGCGGAGACCTGCACGGATTCGCCGGGGCGGGCCCAGACGGCGAGGGCGCGGCGGAGCAGTCCCTTGTCGCCGACCAGGTTGCCCCGCGCGGGCCATACGGAGAAGTCGGTACGAGCGGAACGTTTCCACGCCCCCACGGAGGCCGTCGTCAGCTGTCCCGGATCGAGGGCGGCCTGCCCGGCGGGATTCTGCGCATAGGGCGGGGCGGCGGCGCCGTCGGGCCCCCACCCGTCGCCCGGCAGCCCGAGCAGCGCCCCGCAGACCAGAACGGCGACCGCCGCGATGCCCGCGGCCTTCATGTGCTGCCTGCGCCGCATCAGGTCGGTCGGCCTGGCCTGGAGGGAGCAGGGGTCGAACTCGGGGGACCCCAGCAGTTCGTACCGGGCCTCGACGCCGTCGGCCTCGTCCAGGGCGTCCTCGGGGTCGTCGCAGCCCGCGGCGGCGAGCACGGCGCACACGCCGTCGTCGTCGAGCCCTTCGAGCCCGCGGAGTACGTAGGCCGCGCGGGCGGCACCCGAGAGGGCGGACAGGCACTGATCCAGGGCGAGTTCGTCGGCCCCGCCCGAGCGCGGGAAGAGCCGCAGACCCCGGACGTGCGGCAGCAGCGGCGGCAGTTGGGCCCGCTTGGGCCAGGAGTTCCACCGCAGGGGGAGCCCGGCGTCGAGCGAGCCGCACAGCACCTGGAGCCGCACGTACGCATAGGCGGGATCACCGAGCGCCCGCGCCCCGTCGCCCTCGCCGCCGCCTCCCCGCTGGCCCGGGACGGCCGCTTCGCCCGTCCTGCGGCTGCGGGGCAGGGCGCGCTGGGTCAGCGCGTGGGCGGTCAGGACCCGGCGGTTGCGGCCGAGGCTGGGTGGCAGCACGAGATACGCGAGCCGGACGAGCCGCGGGTAGTGCTCGACGAGGGCGGCCTCGGCCTGCTCCACGTCGACCACCGGGGTGGGGCGGCTGGACTTCGGGGACTTCGACGGAGACTGCACATTCGACGACACGTTCAGCAAAACGAGCGAATCGTCGGATGGTCACCTCATGCCGGGCCGTCCGCCACGAGCTCGCGGGCGTAATTGGCCATGGACCTCTGGTAGCGCGGCAGGTGGGGGGCGAGGGCGCCGAGCACGAGGGCGAGGCCTTCGCGCTCGCGGCCTAGGTCGGCGAGGCACAGGGCGAGGCAGGCGCGCAGCGCGTCCTCCAACTCACCCTTGCCCTCCCCCTTCTCCAGTTCGGCGGTGAGCAGGGCGGCGCCCTCTTCGGCCCGGCCGATGTTCCGCAGCGAGCTGGCGAGCTGGACGGCGGTGCGGCGGCTGCGGTAGCCGTCCAGGCCGCGCTCCAGGGCCTCCTGGTACAGGGGCACGGCCCGGTCCGAGTGGCCCGTGGAGTCGAAGGCGCAGGCCCGCTCGAAGAGTCCGACGGGGTGCCCTTCCGGCAACTCGTCGGCGAGCCCGTCGATCACCGCGCGAAACTCTTCGGCCCCGTCCTCCCCGTAGGAGTCCAGCGCCGCCCAAGCCGCGTCGACCCGCGTCTCCCAATCCGCATCCATCCCCCCACCCTGACAC
>NZ_LIPN01000091.1 GCF_001418325.1 Streptomyces atriruber
CCTCAACACCGCGCCCACAAACGGCACTTGACATAGTCTGTGTGCCCATGGAGCCCGTAGTACGCACTCCCTCGGCCCGCGCCATGCCCCTCGTACAACGGTTCTTCCGCACCCCGTCCCGGCCCCCGACCACCCCCGACCTGATCGCCGCCCTCACCACCTGGCGCGGCCCCGACGCCGACGCCGACCCCGACGACGTCCACCGCACCGCCGCCGACTTCATCCAGCTCGCCGCGGAACGGCACACCGCGCCGACCGGTGAACTCCCCGCCGTCGCCGACGTACTGACCCGCACGCTCCTGGCCATCGGCGAGCTCGACCTCACCGACGCCGACGCCGTGCGCCTCGGTCCGCAGGACTACGCGCGGCGGCTGCGCGGCGCCGTCCAGGGCGCGGACCGCGGGCTGAGCCCCGACGCCGCCTGGTTCCACGACGAGCTGCTCGTCGCCGTCTGCCTGCACGTGCTGCACCACTTCGTGCGCCGCTCCCCCTACATCCAGCGCCACATGCCCGAGCGCGCCAGCCGCGTCCGCCAGCTCGTCGACCTCAACGACGCCGAAGCGGCCGCCGCGGCCCGCCGCACGGAACCCTCCCAGGAAGACGCCGAGTTCGAGGCCGCGTACGCCCAGGAAGTCGTGCGCCAGCACGGCTGGCTGACCATCGTGGGCGTGGACCTCGCGAACGCGCCCGACCGGTGGCCCCTGGAGGACACCTACCTCAGCCTCCAGGCGGAGGAGAGCAGCAACGGCCCGGCCACCGGGGCGGGCGGGCACCAGCGCACCGTGCTCCTCGCCGACCGGGCCCTGGAGGGCCACGAGCGGGTCCTGCTGCGCGGTGTCGCGGGCTCCGGGAAGACGACGCTCGTGCAGTGGCTCGCCGTGGGCGCCGCCCGGGAGGGCGCCCGGGTGCCGTTCGTCCTTCCCGTACGCCGCTTCGCCCGCGAGGGCTTCCCCGCCCCGGACGACTTCCTGCGCGCCGTGCGCCATCCGCTGGCCGACCGGGCGCCCGAGGGCTGGGTCGTGCGCACGCTCCTCGCGGGCCGCGCCCTGCTCCTGGTCGACGGCATCGACGAGGCGCCCGAGGAGACCCGCGGCGCCCTGCGCGATCAGCTCCGGCGGCTCCTGCGCATCTTCTCCGGCACCGCCTGCCTCGTCACCTCGCGGCCCTCCGCCGTGGAGGACGGCTGGCTCTCCCAGGAGCGCCTCGCCGAGGAGGGGTTCACGGAACTGTCGCTGGCCCCGATGTCCCGCGACCAGATCACCCACTTCATCCGCGACTGGCACACCGCGGCGATGGGCGACGACCAGTGCAGGGAGCAGCGGGACCGGGACGCCCTCAAGGAGTACGAGCAGCGCCTGCTGCACTCCGTACGGATCTACCGCGAGCTGCGCCGCCTCGCCACCAACCCCCTGATGTGCGGCCTCATATGCGCCCTTAACCGGGACCGCTCCGGCTCCCTGCCCAAGGGCCGCAAGGAGCTCTACGACGCCGCCCTGGAGATGCTCCTGCAGCGCCGCGACCCGGAGAGGGACGTGCTGTACGCCGACGACGTACGGCTCCAGCAGGGCGCCCGCGAGCTGCTGCTGCGCAAGCTCGCCCACGCCATGCTCGACGAGGGCCTCTCGGAACTGCCGCGCCACCGCGTCATCGACGTCCTGGACGGCGCGCTGCCCGCCATCCCCTCGGCCCGTGCCGCGGGCGACGGCGAGAAGATCTTCCGGCATCTGCTGCACCGCACGGGGCTGCTGCGCGAGCAGGCGGGCGTCTCGGTCGACTTCATCCACCGCACGTTCCAGGACTATCTGGCCGCCAAGGAGATCGTGGCCCGCGGCCGCCTCCACACCCTGGTCGACCACGCCCACCAGCCGGAGTGGGAGGAGGTCATCCGCATGTCCGCCGCCCACGCCCGCCCCGACGAGTGCGCCGCCTTCCTGGAGGCGCTGCTGGCCGCCGCCCCCGGTCTGCGCAGGCCGCACGTCAACCACCGGCGCCTGATGGCCGCGGCCTGCCTGGAACACGTCAGCGAGCTCGACCCGGCCGTCCAGGAACTCGTCCACCGGCGCACGAAGAACCTCCTGCGCCCCACGACCGAGCAGGGCGCCCGCAGCCTCGGCTGGGTCGGCCCCATCGTCCTGGAGCAGCTGCCGGACCCCGAGCAGGTGCCCGGCGACCAGCAGGCGCTGCTCCTGGCCATCACCGCGACCCGGGTCCAGGAGGACGCGGCCATCGACTACCTCGCCCGGCTGCGCACCCGCTCCTCACTGGCCATCCGCACCGAGCTGGCCCGCCCCTGGCGCCACTTCGACACCGAGCGGTACGCGCGCGAGATCATCGCCCATCTCGATCCGGAGGGCCTGTACTTCCCCGTGTCCGACGCGACCGAGCTGGCGGCCCTGCGCGACCTCGGCGGACGCCCCCGCATCCAGGTGGCCGGTGTGATGCGCCCCGACGAGCTCCTGGCGGGCCTGGTCCCCGAACGGCTCACCCACCTGTGGGTCAACGCGGAGCTGCCCGACCCGGACATGTCGTGGCTGGCCCGCTTCCCCGGCCTGCACGTCCTGCGCGTCAACCCGCGCCTGCCGCGCGTGCGGAACGTACCGGAGGGCGTGACGATCACGGCGTGAGCACCGCATGCGAAAGGGGCTGCCCCGGACCGTACGGAACGGTCCGGGGCAGCCCCTTCGCTGCGTGCCCGGGGGCTACGCGTCCTTGCTCAGGTTCGGGCCCGCGCCGCCACCGGCGGCCGACTCGATCGGCGGCACGTCGGGCAGCGCCGCCTTCTCCTCGCCGCGGAAGGTGAACGTGGCGTTGTCGCCCTCGCCCTCCGTGTCGACGACCACGATGTGGCCGGGACGCAGCTCGCCGAAGAGGATCTTCTCGGAGAGGGTGTCCTCGACCTCGCGCTGGATCGTGCGTCGCAGCGGACGCGCGCCGAGCACCGGGTCGTAGCCCTTCTTCGAGAGGAGCTCCTTCGCGGACTGGGAGAGCTCGATGCCCATGTCCCGGTCCTTCAGGCGCTCGTCCACCTTGGTGATCATCAGGTCGACGATCTGGAGGATGTCGTCCTGGCTGAGCTGCGGGAAGACGACGACGTCGTCCACGCGGTTCAGGAACTCCGGGCGGAAGTGCTGCTTCAGCTCGTCGCTGACCTTGTTCTTCATCCGCTCGTAGTTGGACTTCGTGTCGCCCTGGGCCGCGAAGCCCAGGTTGAAGCCCTTCGAGATGTCACGGGTTCCAAGGTTGGTCGTCATGATGATGACCGTGTTCTTGAAGTCCACGACGCGGCCCTGGGAGTCGGTCAGACGACCGTCCTCCAGGATCTGCAGGAGCGAGTTGAAGATGTCCGGGTGGGCCTTCTCGACCTCGTCGAAGAGGACGACGGAGAACGGCTTGCGGCGGACCTTCTCGGTCAGCTGACCGCCCTCTTCGTAGCCCACGTAGCCGGGGGGCGAACCGAAGAGACGCGAGACCGTGTGCTTCTCGCTGAACTCCGACATGTCGAGGGAGATCAGCGCGTCCTCGTCGCCGAAGAGGAACTCGGCGAGCGCCTTGGACAGCTCGGTCTTACCGACACCGGACGGGCCCGCGAAGATGAACGAACCGCCGGGACGCTTCGGGTCCTTCAGACCCGCACGCGTACGCCGGATCGCCTTCGAGAGCGCCTTGACGGCGTCCTTCTGGCCGATGACGCGCTTGTGGAGCTCGTCCTCCATGCGCAGCAGACGGGAGGACTCCTCCTCGGTCAGCTTGAAGACCGGGATGCCGGTGGCGGTCGCGAGGACCTCGGCGATCAGCTCGCCGTCGACCTCGGCGACGACGTCCATGTCGCCGGCCTTCCACTCCTTCTCGCGCTTGGCCTTCGCGGCGAGCAGCTGCTTCTCCTTGTCGCGGAGCGAAGCTGCCTTCTCGAAGTCCTGGGAGTCGATGGCCGACTCCTTGTCGCGGCGGACGCCCGCGATCTTCTCGTCGAACTCGCGGAGGTCCGGCGGCGCGGTCATCCGGCGGATGCGCATCCGGGAACCGGCCTCGTCGATCAGGTCGATCGCCTTGTCCGGCAGGAAGCGGTCCGAAATGTACCGGTCGGCCAGCGTGGCGGCCTGGACCAGGGCCTCGTCCGTGATGGAGACGCGGTGGTGCGCCTCGTACCGGTCGCGGAGGCCCTTGAGGATCTCGATGGTGTGCGGCAGCGACGGCTCCGCGACCTGGATGGGCTGGAAGCGGCGCTCGAGCGCGGCGTCCTTCTCCAGGTGCTTGCGGTACTCGTCGAGCGTGGTCGCACCGATGGTCTGCAGCTCACCACGCGCCAGCATCGGCTTGAGGATGCTCGCGGCGTCGATCGCGCCCTCGGCGGCGCCCGCACCCACCAGGGTGTGGAGCTCGTCGATGAACAGGATGATGTCGCCGCGGGTGCGGATCTCCTTGAGGACCTTCTTCAGGCGCTCCTCGAAGTCACCGCGGTAGCGGGAGCCGGCGACCAGCGCGCCGAGGTCCAGGGTGTAGAGGTGCTTGTCCTTGAGGGTCTCGGGCACCTCGCCCTTGACGATGGCCTGGGCGAGACCCTCGACGACGGCGGTCTTGCCGACGCCGGGCTCACCGATCAGGACCGGGTTGTTCTTCGTACGCCGGGACAGCACCTGCATGACCCGCTCGATCTCCTTCTCGCGCCCGATGACCGGGTCGAGCTTGGACTCACGAGCGGCCTGGGTGAGGTTCCGGCCGAACTGGTCGAGGACCAGGGACGTGGAGGGCGTGCCCTCGGCAGGACCGCCGGCGGTGGCGGTCTCCTTGCCCTGGTAACCGGAGAGCAGCTGGATGACCTGCTGCCGCACCCGGTTGAGATCGGCGCCCAGCTTGACCAGGACCTGGGCGGCGACGCCCTCGCCCTCGCGGATCAGGCCGAGCAGGATGTGCTCCGTGCCGATGTAGTTGTGGCCCAGCTGAAGGGCCTCGCGGAGCGAAAGCTCCAGGACCTTCTTGGCACGGGGGGTGAAGGGAATGTGCCCGGACGGAGCCTGCTGGCCCTGCCCGATGATCTCCTCCACCTGCTGGCGGACCGCCTCGAGCGAAATCCCGAGGCTCTCCAGGGCCTTAGCGGCGACACCCTCGCCCTCGTGGATCAAGCCCAGGAGGATGTGCTCGGTGCCGATGTAGTTGTGGTTGAGCATCCGGGCTTCTTCCTGAGCCAGGACGACAACCCGCCGCGCGCGGTCGGTGAACCTCTCGAACATCGTTAATCGCTCCTCAGAGCGGTCAGGCAGTAAAGGGGTCGGTCCCCTCCCTGTCCTTCCGCAGCTTAGTCCCGCAAGCGGGGACCGCTCATTCCAACTGCCGACACCCGGACCCCAACTCGGAGGATCTCCTGACCCCGAACGCCGACAACTGCTCCAACCCGATGGTGCGAGACGATGTTCCCGCAGGCCAGGCAGTTACCCCCACCATCACTACGCCGATGGCGAACGTGAGGTGCCCGAGACTGCGTGTCGCCCCTCCCCACTAGGGATGTCTTACCCGTAAGGACTGACACTCCATGCGGCGCGCCCCGGTTCCCTCAGCTACGGGCGAACACTCTTGCGCCGCCGAACACGCCCTTACGCCCCCTTTCCGGACACGCACCGCATCCATACGGCCACCCTGCGTAACCCGGGCGCCGTTCCGGCTGTTGCCCGGACATGGCCCCCACAGTTCCTCAGCCCCGGGTACCGGTCGAGCAGAGCGACCCGGTGCGGCAGTGGTACGAGAACGAGCTCGGCTGGGCGACCGCCCCGGACCCCGGCCCGGTGCGGCTCCTGACGGGGCTGCGCTTCGACGTCCTGGAACTTCCCGCCGAGGCGGGCTTCGCGGCACTGCGCCACCTCGGGCCGAAGGCTCCGGTGGCACTGCACGGGGAAACGATGCGGCTCCTGGTGAGCGCGGGAAGCGCGGACGAGCTGCCGGGGCTGCTCGACTGGCTGGAGTGGGGACACATCCCCCTCGGCCTCACCGCGGTCGGGGCGGGCGGGCGGATCGTCGCACCGACGCCCCCGGGGTGGTCCGGCTCGCGGGGGGCCGCCGTCTGGCTGCGACCCCCGGAGCCCGGCTGTGAGGTGGAGCCGACGCTGCCCGCGCTGCCGTCCCTGCCCGGGGTGGGGGGAGGAGGGACTGCACACCACAGCGACCCCGCCGTGGGCTCCGGTCTCGTACGACTCGTGGACACGGCGGCAACGCAGTGCCACCGGGTCCGGCTGCGGCGTCGCAGCCGTCAGCCGTTGGCCTTCTCGTAGGCCTCGCGAATGGACGCGGGAACGCGGCCGCGGTCATTGACCTCGAAACCGTTCTCCTTTGCCCAGGCACGGATCGCTGCCGTGTCCTGGCCACCGCTCGCCGCCGCGGCGCGCGCCTTGCCGCGACCGCTCGAACCACGGCCGCCGGTACGCCGACCGGCCTTGACGAAGTCCTCAAGGGCGCCACGGAGCTTGTCCGCGTTGGCCGTGGTGAGGTCGATCTCGTACGACTTGCCGTCCAGCGCAAACGTCACGGTCTCGTCTGCCTCGCCACCGTCGAGGTCATCGACAAGAAGGACCTGAACCTTCTGTGCCACCGGATTTCCTTTCATCGATAACTGTGAGACCGGGCCGCAAGCCGCACGACACGCGCCGTCGATTCACCGGCCCCTGTTATATGCAGTACTGCAGTACGTCGGAAAGCAAACCGCTTTTGCTGGAAAAACACAAACCCCTGGGAGAGACCGGGTACCCCTAGAACCCTGGAAACGTGCGCGTTTCGGACATAGCCCACCTGGGCAGGGGACGGTCGAGAATACCGTCGCGGCGATCACAGATGCAGAAGCATCCGGCTGTTGCCCAAGGTGTTCGGTTTCACTCGTTCGAGGCCGAGGAACTCGGCGACACCCTCGTCATAGGAACGCAGGAGCTCGCTGTAGACATCTCCGTCGACCGGAGTCTCGCCGATCTCCACGAAGCCGTGCTTCGCGAAGAAGGCGACTTCGAAGGTGAGACAGAAAACCTTCCGGACACCGAGCCACCCGGCGGTCTGCAGCAACTTGCCCAACAGCTGATGCCCCACTCCGGCACCCTTGACCTCGGGATTCACCGCGAGGGTGCGTACTTCCGCGAGGTCTTCCCACATCACGTGCAGAGCGCCGCAGCCGACCAACTCCGCGTTGTCGTCGCGTTCCGCCACCCAGAACTCCTGGATGTCCTCGTAAAGCGTCACCGTCGCTTTGTCCAGGAGGATGCGCTCCCGGACGTAGGAGTCGAGGAGGCGGCGGACGGCCGGCACATCGGAGGTTCGCGCCCTGCGGACGGAGACCGCTTTTGTGCTGAGTTCGCTGAGTTCGCTGCGTTCGGGGACCTCTGCTGGCATGAACCGGACGCTATCGCTCTGCTCCGCGCTCGGCGGAGGCGGGGTTCTCGGGGCCTTGGACGATACGCATCGCGTCGCTCAGCGCTTCCCGCTGTTCCGCCGACATCATGCCGAAGAAGGCGACGAGAGCGGCGGCGGGGTTGTCGCTCTGCGACCAGGCTTCGTTCATCAGTGCGGCTGCGTAGGCGGCACGAGTGGAGACCGCCTCATATCGATAGGCACGGCCTTCCGCTTCGCGGCGCACCCAGCCCTTCTGATGGAGATTGTCCAAAACGGTCATCACGGTCGTGTACGCGATGGACCGTTCCTCCTGAAGGTCTTCCAGGACTTCTCGAACGGTCACGGGGCGGTTCCACTTCCACACCCGCGTCATGACTGAGTCTTCGAGTTCTCCCAATGGACGAGGCACAGCAGAACAATAGTGGGAGACGTCACTATTGGCGTGATGCGTGAGGGACGTGGCGTAGCACTAATTTCCGCTCAACTGCAACAAAAAGGGCGTACGACTCGAAAGACGCGCGAGTCGTACGCCGCGGGGTCCCCGCCGGGGTGGGCGGGGTGGCGAGGTGGTG